>JALOPO010000037.1 GCA_025453855.1 Gemmatimonadaceae bacterium | reverse complement strand
GGTGCGCTTCGTGCGCATCCACCGCTCGATCATCGTGCAGCTCGATCGCGTGCGGGAGCTGGAGATGGTGCAGCCGGGGGAGTATCGCGTGGTGCTCGCCGACGGGACCGCGCTCGAGGTGATGCGGACCTATCGCGACCGGTTGCCGCTGGGGTGAGGAGGGCGGCGGCTCACGACGCCACGTGGAGGCGATAGCCCACGCCGGGTTCGGTGCGCAGCCAGCGCGGGCGCGCCGGGTCGGCCTCGAGCTTCTCGCGCAGCTGCTGCATGTAGACGCGCAGGTAGTGCGTCTGCGCGGTGCGCCCCGGCCCCCAGACCTCGGCGAGCAGGAAGCGATGCGTGAGCACCTTGCCCGCATGCTGCACGAGGAGCGCGAGCAGCCGGTACTCGGTCGGCGTGAGCCGCACCTCGGCACCGTGCACCGAGACGAGCCGGCGTTCGCGGTCCACGCGCAACCCGTCGAGTTCGAAGACCGCGTCGGCCGGCGTGTCGCGCCGTTCGGCACGGCGCAACGCGACGCGCATGCGCGCGAGCAGCTCGCCGGTGCTGAACGGCTTGGTGAGGTAGTCGTCGGCGCCGGCGTCGAGCGCGGCGATCTTGTCGCCCTCCTGCCCGCGCGCGCTGAGCACGATCACCGGCACGGTCGTCCAGGTGCGGAGCTGGCGCGTGACGTCCACGCCGTCGCCGTCGGGGAGGCCGAGATCGAGGAGCACGAGCTCCGGATTGTGGCCGGCCACCTGCTGCAGCCCCTCGGCGGCCGTGGGCGCCTCGACGGTGCGGTAGCCCTCGGCCTCGAGCGCCACGCGGAGGAAGCGGCGCATCTGCGGCTCGTCCTCCACCAGCACGACCACCGGCCCGGTGCCGCGCCCGGTCATGCCGGATCACCCGCGTCGGCGTCGATCGCCGGCGGCGGCGCGAGCATCGGCAACGAGAAGCGGAAGGCGGCGCCGCCGCCCTCGCGCGCATCGACCCAGATGCGCCCGCCGTGCGCCCGCACGATGCCGGCGCAGATCGACAGTCCGAGCCCGATCCCGCTCGCCCCGGTGCTGCCGCGCTCGAACTTGCCGAAGATGCGCTCCGCATCGGCGGGAGCCACGCCGGCGCCGCGGTCGGCGACCGTGACGACCAGCTCGCGCGACCGGACCTCGGCCGCGACCTCGATCGGCGTCCCCGCGGGCGTGTGGCGCAGCGCGTTCTCGAGCAGGTTGACGAGCACCTGCTCGATCAGCACGTCGTCCATGGCGACGAGCGGGATCGCAGTGGGGAGATGCGTGGTGATCGCGCGATCGCCGGCGCGCGACTCGATGCGCAGCAGCGCCGATCCCACCACCTCCTCGAGCACGTGCCACTCGCGATGCACCTGAAGCGAGCCGCTCTCGAGGCGCACCATGTCGAGCAGGTTGGCGACGAGGCGCCCCATGCGCTGCGACTCCTCGACGATCGTCGTGGCGAGGTCGTCGCGCTGTGCCACCGGGAGCGACGCGTCGCGCAGCAGCGTGCTCGCCGCCCCTTCCACGCTGGCGAGCGGCGTGCGCAGGTCGTGCGAGAGGGAGCTGAGGAGCGCGTTGCGCAGCTTCTCGGCCTCGGCCTCCAGATGCGCCTGCCGCGCGCGATCGGCGAGCGCGGTGCGATCGAGCGCCACCGCGGCCTGGTCGAGCATCGCCTCGAGGAGCTGGCGCTCGTCGGCGTCGTCGAGGCGATCGGGCGGGTCGGGGACGAGTCCGACGACGCCGAGCCGATGCTCGGTCGTGCCGAGCGGCACGTAGAGCGCGGCCGCGGCGGGGAGCGTGGTGGTGCCGCGACCGGCGGGCTGGAGCCGGTCGTGGCTCCAGCGCGCCACCGCGAGATCGGGGTCGGGCCACGGATCCTGCGGGAGCGCCGCCGCGACCTGCATCGTGGCCGGTTCGTCGGGCGACGGCTCGATGAGCGCCACGCGACCGCCGAAGAGATCGTGCACGTGCCGCAGCATCGCGCGCCCGACGTCGCCGCGGTGTCGCGCCGCGGCGAGCTCGCGACTGAGGGCATACAGCGTGGCCGTGCGACGTTCGCGCAGGCGCGCGGCCTCGGCCTGCTCGCGCACGCGGCGCGTCAGCCCGCCCATCGTGACGCCGACCACGAACATCACCACGAAGGTGAGCGTGAAGCGCACGTCGCTCACCGCCAGCGTGCCGTACGGCGGCACGAAGAGCACGTCGAAGACGAGCACCGCGAGCGTGGTCGCGAGCAGCGCCGGCCCGCGCCCCCCGCGCGCCGCCACCAGCACGATCGCGAGCAGGAAGACGAGCGCGACGTCGGTGGGGACGATGCGGTCGCGGAACGGCAGGCCGACGAGCGTGGTGGCGGCGACGAGCGCCACCGCGATGCCGTACTCGCGCCACGGGCTGGTGCGCACCACGCGCGCGGGCATCGAGGCGACGGCGCGCGCCGGCTCGCGTTCACGGTCGCCCACGAGGACGACGTCGATGTCGCCGGCCGCGGCGGCGAGGCGCGCCGCCGGGGTGGTCGCGGCGAGCACGCGCGCCCGCCAGCCGTGCGAGCGGCCGACGAGCACGCGCGTGGCGTTCACGCGTCCCGCCACGGCGAGCACCTCGGCGGCCACGTCGTGCCCCGAGACGGTCGTCACCTGCGCGCCGAGTTCCTCCGCCAGGCGGAGCGCGTCGTTCACCAGCTCGCGGTCGGCGGCGGGACGCGTCGCATCACCCGGTTGCTCCACGTGGACCACGAGCCACGGGGCATTGAGCTGGCCGGCGAGCCGGCGCGCCGCACGCACGATCCGCTGCGCCGATGGCGACGGCCCCACGCACGCCACGAGCTGCTCCGACGCCGCCCATGGTTCGGCGATCCCCGCCGAGGCGCGCCAGCCGCGCATCTGCGCATCGACGCGCTCGGCGGTGCGGCGCAGCGCGAGCTCGCGGAGCGCGATCAGGTTGCCGCGCCGGAAGAACCGGTCGAGGGCGCGCTGCGCCTGCGTGGCGACGTAGACCTTGCCGTCGCGCAGCCGCTGCTCGAGCACCTCGGAGCTCACGTCGACGAGTTCAACCTCGTCGGCCGCGTCGAGCACCGCGTCGGGGACGGTCTCGCGCACCTGCACGCCGGTGATCCCCGCCACCACGTCGTTCAGCGACTCGAGGTGCTGCACGTTGAGCGTGCTCCACACGTCGATGCCGGCGTCGAGGAGCGCCTGCACGTCCTGCCAGCGCTTGCCGTGCGGTGCCCCGGGGTCGTTGGTGTGCGCGAGTTCGTCGACGAGCAGGAGCGCCGGGCGCCGGGCGAGCGCCGCCTCGAGGTCGAACTCCTCGAGCGTGGTGCCGCGATGCACGATGGCGCGTCGCGGCAGCACCTCGAACCCCTCGACCATCGCCGCCGTGTCGCCGCGGCCGTGCGTCTCCACCACGCCGACCACCACGTCGACGCCATCGCGCTGCCGGAGCCGCGCCGCCTCGAGCATGGTGAAGGTCTTGCCGACGCCGGGCGCCGCGCCCACGAAGACCTTGAGCCGGCCGCGCGTGCGCGTCCCGGCCTCGCGCTCGACCTGCGCGAGCAGCGCGTCGGGGTCGGGGCGACGGGCGACGTCGGCCATGCGGCGATCAGAGCGTGAGGGCGAGCGAACTCACGAGCACGGCGCTGGTGCGGTTGCCGGACGCCGCGCCGGCACGCGGCCAGATCGCGTCGCGCGACCGGAAGCCGCGCACCTCGGTGCGCCAGAGCACGCGCGCGTCGGGCTGCACGTCGAGGCCGAGCGACGCGCCGGTGGTGCGGAAGCCGCCGGGCGAGTCGGTGCGGACGAGCACCTGCCCGCGGTCGAACAGGTACTCGGCGCGCCCCACGAGCTTCACCGTGGGCGTGAGCGCACGACGCGCGATCACCGTGCTCCCGGACCAGGTGTCGGCGCCGTTCCCGGGACGCGACTGCCGCCCCAGGTCGAGCACCGCCGACAGCTCCCAGTCGGTGGGGGTCCAGCGCGCGAGAAACTGGTTGAGGATGCGCGTGCGCGCCGCGAGCGAGTCGGGCTGTTCGTTGCCGATGAAGGTGCCCCATGCGAGGACGACATCACGGCGCGGCGTCCAGTCGATGCGCGTGCCGACCGCCTTGTCGGCGTTCGTCTCGGAGACGTTCTGCCAGCCGTTCATGACGTGCAGCTGCGCGCTGATCGTCCGCGACGCCTGCCACGTGAGCTTGGCGCCGCTCAGGTAGTAGGGGGTGAAGTCGGCGACGAGGGAGCGCGTGTAGGTCGGGTTGTCGCGCGAGATCCACCCCTCGAAGCCGATGTACGAGAAGTAGATCCCGCCGTCGAGCCAGAGCCCGCGCCCGAGTCGCACGCCGACCGTCGCCTCCTGGATGTTGCGCGACAGCTCGCCGCCGCTCACCGCGCCCACGCGCGGCTCGGCGAAGTAGTTGCTCTGCACCGAGGTGCCCGCCTGCAGCGCGAGCCGGCCGCGCACGCGGTCGCCGGTGAGCACCGCCTCAACGAAGGCGAGGTTGACGTTGAACTCGTTGTGGCGCGCGGGCTGGGTGGTGTAGAGCCGGTCGAAGGCGCGAGGCCGACCGGTGTCCCATGCGTAGTAGCCGTCGACGAAGGCGCCGAAGGCGACGCGCGTGGGGACGCTGTCGCGCCGCGTCGTCGTGGTGTCGCGGCGGGCGCGCGTGGTGTCGGCGGCGCCGACGGTGTCGCTGGCGGCGAGCGCGGCGACGAGGAGGAAGGCGATCATGGCTACGGTGAAGTCTGCACGACGGTGCCGTCGAGGAGGAGGTTGGCGCGGAGGACGGTGACGCGACGCTCGCCGACGAGGCCGAGCCAGCGGGGCGCCTCGGCGCGCCGGAGGATGCCGAGGACCGAGTCGACCGGGATGCCGCGCGCGCGTGCGATGCGGGGCGCCTGCAGCGCGGCCGCGGCCGGGGAGAGGTGCGGATCGAGCCCGCTCCCGGAGGCCGTCACGAGGTCCGCAGGGATACGCGCGTCAGGGGCGAGCCCCTCGCGTGCGCGCACGAGCGCCACGCGCGCACGCACCAGCGAGTCGAGCGCCGGATTCACGGGACCGAGGTTCGATCCCGAGGACGATGCGCCGTTGTACGGCACCGGCCCGGTCGCCGACGGCCGGCCGATGAGATGGCGATCACCGCTGAACGGCTGTCCCAGGAGCGCGGAACCGACGGCGCGCCCACCGACCGTGAGGACGCTGCCGGTGGCCTGCCACGGGAAGGCGAGGCGGGCGATGCCCGTGACGAGTGCGGGATAGATCGCGCCGGTGACGAGCGTCATCAGGGCGAGGAGCACGACGGCGGGGCGGAGCTGTTCGCGCATGGTCGTTCAGGCCACGCCAAGGGCGACGAGGACGACATCGATGAGCTTGATGCCGATGAAGGGCGCGACCACGCCACCGAGCCCGTAGACGAGCAGGTTGCGCCGCAGGAGCGCGGCGGCGGCCAGCGGGCGGAAGGTGACGCCGCGCAGGGCGAGAGGGATGAGCACCACGATGATGAGGGCGTTGAAGATCACGGCCGAGAGCACGGCGCTGGTCGGCGTCGCCAGGCGCATCACGTTCAGCGCACCGAGCGCGGGGTAGGTGCCGGTGAACGCGGCGGGGATGATGGCGAAGTACTTGGCGACGTCGTTGGCGGTACTGAAGGTGGTGAGCGCGCCCCGCGTCATGAGCATCTGCTTCCCCGTCTCCACGATCTCGAGGAGCTTGGTCGGGTTGCTGTCGAGGTCGACCATGTTGCCGGCTTCCTTGGCGGCCTGCGTCCCCGAGTTCATCGCCACCGCGACGTCGGCCTGCGCGAGCGCGGGGGCATCGTTGGTCCCGTCACCGGTCATGGCGACGAGGTGTCCATCGGCCTGGTAGCGGCGGATGAGGCGGAGCTTGTCCTCGGGGGTGGCCTGCGCGAGGAAGTCGTCGACGCCCGCCTCGGCGGCGATCGAGGCGGCGGTGAGCGGATTGTCGCCGGTGATCATCACCGTGCGGATCCCCATGCCGCGGAGCTCCGCGAAGCGCTCGCGGATGCCGCCCTTCACGATGTCCTTGAGCTCCACCACACCGAGCGCGCGCGTTCCCTCCGCGACCACGAGCGGGGTGCCGCCCGCGGCGGCGACGGTGCGCACCGCCGCATCGACCTCGCCGGGAAGCGCACCGCCGAGCAGCCGGGCCACCGCGTCGGCCGCACCCTTGCGGATCGCGCGACCGTCGAGGTCGACGCCGCTCATGCGCGTCTCGGCGGTGAACGGGATGAACGTGGCCGTGCCGGCATCGAGCTCGCGCGCCCGCAGGCCGTGGCGCTCCTTGGCGAGCACCACGATGCTGCGTCCTTCCGGTGTCTCGTCGGCGAGGCTCGAGAGCTGCGCCGCCTCGGCGAGCGCCTCGGGCTCGATGCCGCGCGCCGGATGGAAGGCCACCGCCTGCCGATTGCCGAGGGTGATGGTGCCGGTCTTGTCGAGGAGGAGCACATCCACGTCGCCGGCCGCCTCGACCGCGCGCCCCGACGTGGCGATGACGTTGCGGCGGATCATCCGGTCCATGCCGGCGATGCCGATCGCGCTCAGCAGTCCCCCGATCGTCGTCGGGATCAGGCAGACGAGCAGCGCGACGAGCACCGTCACCGTCACCACGCTCCCGCGCCCCGCCGCCTGCACGCTCCAGGTGGAGAAGGGAAGGAGCGTCGCCACCGCGAGCAGGAAGACGATCGACAGCGCCGCCAGCAGGATCTCGAGCGCGATCTCGTTCGGCGTCTTCCGCCGCCGCCCCGCCTCGATGAGGCCGATCATGCGATCGAGGAAGCTCTCGCCCTGGTTGACCGACACGCGCACCACGATCCAGTCGCTGAGCACGCGCGTGCCGCCGGTGACGGCCGAACGATCGCCACCGCTCTCGCGGATCACGGGAGCGCTCTCGCCGGTGACCGCGCTCTCGTCGACGGACGCCACGCCCTCGATGATCTCGCCATCGGCGGCGATCACCTCGCCGGCCGCGACGATGATCACGTCCCCCTTCACGAGCGCACTCGCCGGGACGACGGTGAAGTCGAGATGGTCGGTCGGCGAGGCGAGCTTCCGCGCCTGCAGTGCGACGCGGCTCGCGCGCAGGGCGTCGGCCTGCGCGCGCCCGCGCCCTTCGGCGAGCGCCTCGGCGAAGTTCGCGAAGAGCACCGTGAGCCAGAGCCAGGCCGCGATCGCGAAGGCGAAGCCGGCCTCGCCCTCGGCGTTCGTGATCGCGAGCCCCGTCGTCATCACGGCGCCGACCCAGACCACGAACATCACCGGATTCCGCTTCATCACGCGCGGATCGAGCTTGATCACCGACTCGCGGAGCGCGCGCCCGAGTGTTCGCCTGTCGGCGCCAGTCATGCGGACCGCCATGTCAGCGCCCTCCCGCCACGAGCTGCAGCTGCTCGGCGATGGGGCCGAGGGCGAGTGCCGGGAGGAAGGTGAGCGCGCCGACCAGGAGCACCGTCCCCACCAGCAGCACCACGAAGATCGGCCCGTGCGTGGGGAGCGTGCCGGGGCCGGGCGCGACCGGCGTACGCGCGGCGAGCGAGCCGGCCAGCGCGAGCACCGGCACGATCACCCAGAAGCGGCCGATCCACATGGCGAAGCCGAGGAGCACGTTGTACCAGTCGCTGTTGGCGCCCAGGCCACCGAAGGCGCTGCCGTTGTTGTTGGCGGCGCTCGACAGCGCGTACAGCACCTCGCTGAAGCCGTGCGGTCCCGGATTGAAGATGCCGGCGCGTCCGCTCGCGGTGAGCAGCGAAGCGGCGGTGCCCAGGAGCACGAACGCGCTCGGCACGAGCACCACGAGCGCGGCGAGCTTCACCTCGCGCGCCTCGATCTTCTTGCCGAGGTACTCGGGGGTGCGGCCCACCATGAGCCCGGCCAGGAAGACCGCGAGGATCGCGAAGACGAGCATGCCGTAGAGTCCCGATCCGACCCCGCCAAAGACGACCTCGCCGAGCTGCATGAGCCAGAGCGGGACGAGACCACCGAGGGGGGTGAACGAGTCGTGCATCGCGTTCACGGAGCCGTTGGAGGCGGCGGTGGTGGTGGTGGCCCAGATGGCCGACGAGGCGATGCCGAAGCGCGCTTCCTTCCCCTCCATGTTCCCGTTCGGCGCATCGTCGCCGGGCGTGATCGCGACACCGGCCGCGGCGAGCACTGGCGTCGCGGCCTGTTCGGCGGCGATCGTCGGGAGCGTGGTGGCGGCGTGGATCACCGTCATCGCGGCGAGGATCGCGTAGCCCTGCCGCCGGTCGCCCACGAGGTGCCCGAAGGTCACGCAGAGCGCGGCCGGGATGAGGATGATGCTCACCACCTGCACGAGATTCGAGAGCGGCGTCGGATTCTCGAGCGGATGCGCGGAGTTCACGTTGAAGAAGCCGCCGCCGTTCGTGCCGAGCTGCTTGATCGCGACCTGCGAGGCGACGGGGCCAAGCGGCACCACCTGACTGGTCACCGTGGCGCTGTCGGTGCGGAACGGCTCGACGAGCGTCGCCTCGCGCGCCGCGTCGAGCGTCTGCGGCACCCCCTGCCACGCGAGCAGGAGCGCGACCACGAGCGAGAGCGGGAGCAGGACGTAGAGCGTCACGCGGACCGTGTCGACCCACGGGTTGCCGAGGCCGCGCGCGTTGCGACGCACCAGCCCGCGCACCAGCGCGGCGAGCACCGCGATGCCCACCGCCGCCGAGAGGAAGTTCTGCACGGCGAGGCCGGTCATCTGCGTGAGGACGCTCATCGTCGTCTCGCCGCCGTAGGCCTGCCAGTTCGTGTTGGTGACGAAGCTCGTCGCCGTGTTCAGCGCGAGGAGCGGCGGGACGCCCGCGAGCCGTGCCGGGTTGAGCGGGAGCGCGCCCTGCAGGCGCTGCAGCGCGTAGAGGAGCACCACACCGGCGAGCGAGAGCACCAGGACCGCGCCGGCGACGCGCGGCCAGGGCATGTCGTCGGCCGGATCGGTGCCGAGCAGCCGGTAGAGCGGGCGCTCGAGGGCGGCGAGCGGCAACGGGCGCTCGCCCGGCTCGAGCACGCGCGCGATCCAGGCGCCGATCGGCACCGCGAGGCCGAGCACGAGCGCCATCACGAGCGCGTACTCCGCGAGGGCATGCGCGGTCATTCGATCGCCTCGGGGCGGAGGAGCGCGATCGCGAGGTAGACGAGCAGGGCGAGGGCGACGAGCCCCGCCACGACGTGCACGACGGTCATCGCGGCCTCAGATGCGTTCAGCGAGGCGGCGGAGCGCCCAGACGCCGCCGGCGTAGCCGGACACGATGAGGGCGACGAGCACTTCGGCGAGCAGCGCGGACATGTGGACTCCGGTGAGTGACACCATGGAGTCTCGCGCCGGACGGATCAGGGCGGGGTCAGCGGTGCAGCCCCCCGCATCAGGAAATCATCAAGATGCCGCGGCGGGCGTCGCCTTCGCGCTGACGCCGGCGACGCTCCAATGCCGCCGGCATCGGCTTCGGGTGCTCCGCGTACGACGCGGCGCTCACACGCCGACGATCAGCGTGCCACGCGCAGCCAGAGCGAATCGAGCCGCACCCGCTCGACGTCGCCGAGGATGCGCACGCGCACGCCGTCGATCACGCGCCAGCCACCGCTGCTGTCGGCCGCGGTGCG
>JALOPO010000466.1 GCA_025453855.1 Gemmatimonadaceae bacterium | reverse complement strand
CGTACGTAGTGCGCGCTGTCGTAGCGGCGCACCTCGCCGGGGAGCGGCGGGCGCGGGCCGACGAGCGACATCTCGCCGCGGAGCACGTTCCAGAGCTGCGGGAGCTCGTCGAGCGAGGTGACGCGCAGGAAGGCACCGAGCGGCGTGATGCGCGGATCGTTCGGCACCTTGAACAGCGGTTCGTCGCCGTAGACGTTCTTGCCGCGCAGCACCTGCAGCTGCTCCTCGGCGCCCACGCCCATGGTGCGGAACTTCCACATGCGGAAGGTGCGGCCGCCCTGCCCCACGCGCTCCTGCCCGAAGAGCGCGGGGCCGGGCGACGTGAGGCGCACGAGGAGGGCGAGCAGCGCGAAGACCGGGGCGAGGAGGATCAGCCCGCCCAGCGCCACGACGACATCGAGGACGCGCTTCACCACCAGCTGCCGTCCGCGCTCGCCCGGCCGCACGAGGCGCACGAGCGGATCACCATGGTGGAAGACGAGCTGCGTGTCGAAGCCCTGGAGCGCGAAGGTGCGCGGGAGGCAGACGACGTTGCACCCGGCCGCGTCGGCGACACGCGCGAGCCGCTCGGCCACCGGGGCATCGAGGTGGCCGAAGAGCACCACGGTGTCGGCGCGCTGCTCGTCGATGAGGCGCATCATCTCGGCCGTGGGGCCGAGCGGGCCGCCGCGTTCGGTGGCGACGGTCACGTCGACGTCGCCGACGAAGCGGAACTCGGTGGGATCGCTGAACGCCGCGTCGCGACGCCCGGCCGCGAGGTCGCGATGCGGCGCCACGAGCTCGCCGACGAAGCGGAACTCGGTGGGATCGCTGAACGCCGCGTCGCGACGCCCGGCCGCGAGGTCGCGATGCGGCGCCACGAGCACCGCGCGCATCGCGAGCGCACGGCGTGGGCGCACGCGTTCCACGAGCTGATCGAGCCAGGCGCGCATGAAGACGAAGAGGACGATGGCCGCGCCGGTGACGAGGAGCGTGCCGCCCATGAGCGCGAGCGACGGCTCCATGAACAGCGTCCCCCAGACCACGAAGAGCACGCCCAGTGCGGCGCCGGCGGCCACGCTGCGGAGGTGCCGCTTGCGCGCGCCGCCGACATAGGCGCCGCAGATGGCGAGGCCGAGGAGCATCGCGGCCTGCAGCGGCAGCGACGACGCGCCGGCGGGCATCGCGAGCGCGACGAGCCCCGCGATGCCGTCACCGAACCAGGCCTGGTCGCGCGCGACGGTGAGCAGGATCCGCAGCCACTCGACCGTGAGCAGGTCGGCGACGGCGAGCACGGCCAGGCGGATGAGCGTGCGATTCAGGTGTCGGCGGACGGCGTGCGGCGCGCGCGCGTGGAGCAGCTCCGGCAGCGGCACTTCCGCGGACGGCCGGCTCCGGGTCGCCGTCGCATTCGGACGGAGGCGCGCCGTGGTGGTCGAACGTGGCCGAACCCGCTGGGTGGGGGGAGGGGTCACGACGATGGTCAGGCGCGCGGGTGATGGAGTGGTGAGGTGGACGTCTCGCTCGAACCGGACGGCCGCCGGACCGTCGCGGCCGGCGGGAAAGCTACCTGCCCCGAGCGCAGTGCGCGACCGGCGGGCGACGACCGCTGACGAAAAAGCGCATGGTCAGTCGAGCTCGCTTGCATGCCATGCAGCGATCGGCCGACGCGCACCGGTTCAGCCGAGATGCTCGAGGCGCCCCGACCGCAGGGCATACCGCTCACCGGTCACCGGGTCACGCGCCTCGCCGTCGCCGGTGAGCGGGAGGTCGAGGCGCTCGCCGTGCCGGCTCATCCAGCCGATGTGCCGCGCCGGGACGCCCACCATGAGCGCGTACGGCGGGACGTCGCGATTCACCACCGCCCCCGCGCCCACGAAGGCGTAGGCGCCAATCGTCGCGCCGCAGACGATGGTGCAGTTGGCGCCGAGCGTCGCGCCGCGCTGCACGAGCGTGTCGCGGTACTCGTCCTTGCGCGACACCGCCGAGCGTGGGTTGTAGACGTTCGTGAAGACCATGCTCGGCCCGCAGAAGACGTCGTCCTCGAGCGTCACGTTGTCGTAGACGGAGACGTTGTTCTGGATCTTCACGTTGTCGCCGATCACGACGCGGTTGCCCACATAGACGTTCTGGCCGAGCGAGCAGCGCGCGCCGATCCGCGCGCCGCCCGAGACGTGCACCCAGTGCCAGATCCGCGTGCCGTCGCCGATCACGGCGCCGTCGTCCACGATCGCGGTGGGATGGATCGTCGCGGCCATGATCAGTAGTCGAGCGGCAGCGCGACGCGACGGCCGTCGCGCGCGCTGAGGTAGGTGGCGATGAGGAGCTCGAGCGAGTGGAGCCCCTCGCGCCCGTCGGTCTCGGGCTCGGCCTCGCCGCGCAGCGTGCGGATCACGTTCTCGTAGTAGAGCGGATGGCCGAAGCCGTAGACCGACGTCGTGTCGTAGCTCGCCTGCGCGACCATGGCATCGTCCTCGGCATCGGGCTCGGCGAACTCCCAGTGGTCGATGCGGTTCACCGCCACGCCGCCGAGGCGCACCGTCCCCTTCTCGCCGAGGATCGTGATCGACCCCTCGAGGTTCTTCGGATAGGTGAGCATGGTGACGTTCATCGAGCCGAGGGCGCCGTTGCGCCAGCGGAGCGCGAGCACGCCGGTGTCCTCGACCTGGATGTGGCGCGCGAGCGTGGCCGTGTAGGCCTGCACGCTCTCCACGGGGCCGATGAGCCAGTCGAGGAGGTCGACGTAGTGCGACGCCTGGTTCATGAACGCGCCGCCGTCGAATTCCCAGGTGCCGCGCCATGCGGCCGAGTCGTAGTACTCCTGCGGGCGCGACCAGAAGACGTTGACCGTCACCATGAAGATGCGGCCGAGCCGCTTCTTGCGGATGGCGCGCCGCACGAGCTGCAGCGTGGGGTTGCGCCGGTTCTGCTTGACGACGAAGAGGTGCACCCCGGCGGCGTCGCAGGCGGCGACCATCGCCTTGCCGTCCTGCCAGCGGGTGGCCATGGGCTTCTCGGTGATCACGTGCCGGCCCGCCTGTGCCGCCTCGATGGCCTGGGTGGCGTGGAGCCCCGAGGGCGTGGCGAGGATCACGGCGTCGACGCCCGGCTCGGCGGCGAGGAGGTCGGTGAAGGACCGGTAGGGCGTGGCGCCGGTGCGCTCGGCGACCGCCTGCGCACGCGCCAGGTCGACGTCGCAGGCGGCGACGAGCTGCGCGTGCGCGGCGTGCGCATCGAGCGCACCCACGTGGTTGGCGGAGATGCGCCCGCAGCCGACGAGGGCGAAGCGGAGGGGGCGATCGGTGATGGG
>JALOPO010000465.1 GCA_025453855.1 Gemmatimonadaceae bacterium | reverse complement strand
GGCCACGTGCTCGTCGTCCCGCGCCAGCACTACGAGTCGCTCGAGGACCTCCCCGCGCCGCTCGGCAAGCACCTCTTCGACGTCGCCTGGCGGCTGAGCGAGGTGATCCGCGAGGTCATCAAGTGCGACGGGATGAACCTGCTCGTCTCCAGCGGCAGCGCGGCGGGGCAGGACGTCTTCCACTACCACGTGCACGTCATCCCGCGCCGCCACGGCGACGGCTTCGAAGTGCCGCTCCCGTTCACGCAGGGCGAGCCGGTGCGACGCCAGATGCTCGATGCGACCGCCGCCCGCATCATCGGCGCCCTCCACGACCCGATGCGCAGTCGCCGGGCCGCCAGCACGCCCTGAGCGTCACCGCGCACGCGGCGAACCCGTCACGCGCTGCGCCGCTCCGCAGACGTCGACGGACCCACCAGACGACGTCCCTCTCCGTGCCGGGCAGCGCGCCGACCGCAACGCGCACTGGCCGGTGAAGGTCCGGCCCTTGCCACGCCTCGAGGCAGGGCCGTGACCATCGGCCTCTTGCGTGATCCGCAGCCCTGTTCACATGATTTGCTGCGAATCACGTAGGTCCTGTTCTGGCCTTCCTTGGTGCGAGGGGAGTGGCGGATGGACGACTGGCTCGAAGGGCGCTGCTGGACGTCGGCCGTGGCCGACCGTGATCACCGATCGGCCGACGCCGATCACCTGCGGGTGCCGGAGCGCGCCGCATGAGCCGCCTCTGGCAGTTCCGCCGCCCGATCGGGCGCGCCCCGCGCGGTGGCTTCGAACGCCGCGAGTCGATCCCGCCCACGCTCAAGCGCGCGCTCAAGACGGCGGCCTGGCGCGACTGCGGCCAGCGCTGCGTCTACTGCGGCGTCGGCATGCCGCTGGCCGAGGCGACGCTCGACCACGTGCATCCCATGGCCCACGGCGGGCGGTCGCAGCCGGGCAACCTGGTGGTCGCCTGCGGGCCGTGCAATCGCCTCAAGGGCGACCTCCATCCCCACGAGTTCTTCGCGCGACGGCCCGACGCCGCCGAGAACTTCATGCGCTATGCGCGCACCGTGCATCGCGCGCTGAAGCGCAATGCGCGGCGCGCGGTCTCGCTGGCGTGGGCCGACGCGGCGTGAACTGACGTGACCTGTTGCCCGGCCGGGCCGCGCCGGCCTGCGCCGGGGACGGCGGAACGCTCGGCGACCGCGCGACGGACTGACGCGCACGCCGTGACACGATCAACGCGGGCGTGACAGCGAGTCGACCGCCGATGCCAGCGACCGCACGAGCTGCGGGAAGTGCAACCCGGGGCGCGACCATGCGTCGCCGTCGACCTCGAGCACGCGCCCCTCGCGCACCGCGCGCAGCCCGCGCCAGCCGGCCATGCTGCGGAGTTCGGCGAGACGCGGCGCGCCGCGGTGCCACGGGAGCACGAGCACGTCGGGATCGCTCGCGATCACCTGCTCGAGCGAGATCGCCGGGAAGTCCTGCGTGATCCCGGCGAGCGGCGACCGCAGTCCCGCCAGTGCGAGCCCCTGCGCAACGAAGCTCGGCGGCCCGGCGATGAAGACGCCGTCGGTCCCCACGATGTACAGCCCGGTGCGCGTCGCGCCGGCCGCACGCTGGCGCGCGACGAACGGAGCCAGCGCCGCGCGATACGCATCGCGGGCGCGGGTCGCCTCGGCACGCCGTCCGGCGAGCGTGCCGAGCGCCTCGACCGAGGCGAGAAAGGTCGCGGTGTCACGCGTGTCGACGAGGTAGATCGCCACGCCGCGCTCGCGCACGCGGGCGAGCCACGGCACCGAGGCCTGCGATCGCCAGGCGACGAGGAGCGCCGGACGCGCCGAGAGCAGCCGTTCCAGGTCGGGGTCGAGGCCTCCGCCGACATCGACCGCGCCGCGCACCGCACGTGCCGTGTCGTAGCGCGTGCGCGCGACCAGCTGGTCGCGTGCGCCGAGCGCCACCAGGAGGTCCGTGGCGCTCGGCACCACGGAGGCGATACGCATGGCTGGCGCGCGGAGCGTCACCAGCTGGCCGGCACCGTCGCGCACGGTGAGCGACTGCGTCTGCACGCGCGTCGCGAACGACGCGAGCATCGCGGCGACCGCGCACGCGCCGCGCATCGGTGTACGGAACCAAGGAGACGGCATCAGGCGAAGGCGGCGGTGAGCGGGACGTTGCCGCGCAGCAGCGTCGCCCGCTCGGGGGCGACATCGAGCACGGTGGCGTGCAGGTGATCCACGGCGAAGCCGAAGGCGCAGGCCGCGGGCAGCGCGAGCGCGGTGACGATCGTCGCCCGGATGAAGCCGGCGTGTGTCACCACGACGAGCGCAGCGCCATCGACATCGGCGGCGTCGTGCGCGCGGGTCATGCGCAGCGAATCGAGCCATGTGCGGGCGCGTGTGCAGACGTCGACGAACGACTCGCCACCAGGTGGCGCGACGTGCACCCAGTCCTGCATCCACGCCCCGAGCCGCGCACCGTCGTCGCGCTCCAGCGCCGCCCACGTGGCGCCGTCCCAGTCGCCGAAG
>JALOPO010000464.1 GCA_025453855.1 Gemmatimonadaceae bacterium | reverse complement strand
ACGCTGGCGCGCCTCGGCCCCCGGGTGACGGCGGTGGCGGCGCGTGGTGGCGCGGCGCAGTCGACGCTGCAGACGATCGGGAGCGAGATCACGAAGGCGGCGACGCAGCTCGGCGGCCGGCGCTGATCCGCGTGTGGGCGTGCGGGGACGGCCGCGAGGGAGTGCGGCGCGTCCCTGCCACGCCGGGGCCGCGTGTGGTGCACGCTGATCGGCATGGCACCGACCGCGACTGGCGGGCGCGCGCGTGCGGGACGAGGTTGCGGAGGGCGCCCACCCCTCCTCCTCGCTCCACTCGCCGATGCAGGACCTCACGCAGGGCTCGATCCCGCGTCACCTGGTGCAGACCACGGGCTTCATGCTCGTGATGATGGTCTTTCAGACGCTCTACTTCCTGATCGACCTCTACTGGGTCGGGCGGCTCGGCACCGCGGCGGTGGCGGGGGTGGGGATCGCCGGGAACGTGTCGTTCATCGTGCTGGCGGTGAGCCAGGTGCTCGCCGTCGGTGCGACCGCGCTGGTGGCGCAGGCCGTGGGGGCCAAGGACCAGCCGCTCGCGCGGCGTCGATTCAACCAGGGGCTTGGCCTGGCGGCGGCGACGGGATGCGTCTTCGTGGCCGTCGGCGCGGTGACGATCGGGCCGTACGCGCGGAGCATGAGCGCCGACGCGGCCACCGCCACGCTGGCGATCGACTACCTGCGCTGGTTCGTGCCGGCGATGGCGCTCCAGCTCCCGGTCGGGGTGATGGCCGCCTCGCTGCGTGCGACCGGGAGCTTCAAGCCGGTGATGGTGCTCTCGATCATCAGCGTGGTCGTGAACATGGCGCTCGCGCCCTTCCTCATCTTCGGCTGGGGGACGGGCATCGCCTTCGGCGTGGGCGGCGCGGCGATCGCGACCTTCGTCTCGGTGGTGGTCGGCAGCGTGCTCGCGGTGCGGCTCTTCCTCCCCGCCGACGCCTACCTGCGCTTCCTGCCGGCCGAGTGGCGACCGCAGTGGGGCGAGTGGCGACGGATGCTCGCGGTGGGGCTGCCAGCGGGGTTCGAGTTCGCGATGATGGCGCTCTACCAGTTCGTCGTCTACTCGGTGGCGCGGCCGTTCGGGCCGGCGGCGCAGGCGGGGTTCGGCGTGGGGATGCGCGTGATCCAGGCGGGGTTCATGCCGGTGGTCGCGCTCGGTGCGGCGGTGACGCCGGTGGCGGGGCAGAACTTCGGCGCGCAGCGCGGCGATCGCGTGCGCGCGACCTTCCGCAGCGCGGCGCTCATGGCCTCGGCGGTGATGGCGCTCTTCGCGCTCCTCTCGCACGTGGCGCCGCAGGCGATGATCGGGCTCTTCACGGGCGACCCGGCGGTGATCGCCACCGGGACCGAGTACCTGCGCATCATCTCGTGGAACTACGTGGCGTCGGGGCTCATCTTCGTGGCCAGCGCGATGTTCCAGGCGATGGGGAACACGGTGCCGTCGCTGGTGGCGTCGGGGGTGCGCATGGCGCTGGTGATCGTCCCGGTGCTCGTGCTCGCGCGGCGTCCCGGGTTCGAGCTGCACGTGGTCTGGTACCTGGCGGTGGCGACCGTCTACCTGCAGCTCGCGATCAGCCTCGTGCTGCTGCGCTGGCAGTTCGCGCGGCGCCTCGTCTTCACCGGCGAGGCGCGCCCCGCCGCGGCACCGGCGCCGCTCGCGGTGGTGCTGGAGTGAGGTGGCGCGCGACATGCCTGCCCGGCGAGGCATGACCCGATCGCGCCCATCCTCCACCGCACGCGGGGCGCCGCTGCGCGTGCTCGCCGCCACCGCCGCCTTCGCCCTCGTGCACAGCGCCCTCGCGAGCCGACGCGCCAAGGCGCTCGCACGCACCGCGCTGGGCGAACGCGCGAGTGACGGATGGTACCGCGCCGCGTACAACGTGCATGCGGTCGTCTCCTTCACCGCCCTCGCCTGGTGGGCGCGGCGCCTCCCCGATCGCACGCTCTGGGAGGCGCACGGACCGTGGCGCGCGCTGCTCCACGCCGCGCAGCTCGGCGGCCTCGCGCTCGGGACGCTGGCGGCGCGCGATGTCGGCTACGCCCGCATCGCGGGCGTGGCCAGCGTGCGTGCGTGGCTGCGTGGCGACGCCCGCGTCCCGCCCGCACCCGAGGCGCAGGGCCCTGCACCCGACGACGATGGCGAGTTCCGCGCGCGCGGTCCGTTCCGCGCCAGCCGGCACCCGCTCAACGTCGCGCCGCTCCCGGTGCTCTGGTGCATGCCGCGCATGACGGTGAACCTCGCGACCTTCAACGCCGCGGCCACGCTCTACCTCGTGCTCGGTTCGCGGCACGAGGAGGCGCGCCTGCGCGCCGCGCACGGTGACGCGTACGAGCGCTACCGCCGCAGCGGGATCCCGTTCTACCTCCCCCGCCCCGTGCGCACGACGCACGCGACGTTGCCGACGCCGGCGTGAGCGCGACGCCGCTCGCGCGCCGCCTCGGCGTCTTCGACGCCACGATGCTCGTCATGGGCGGCATCGTGGGCGCGGGGATCTTC
>JALOPO010000463.1 GCA_025453855.1 Gemmatimonadaceae bacterium | reverse complement strand
ACCGGCTACAAGGGGCGGCAGGGCGTCTACGAGGTGATGAACATGACGCCCGCGATCCGCAAGCTGATCATCCAGAACGCCGGCGCGACGGAGCTCAAGGAGACGGCGATCGGCGAGGGGATGCTGACGCTGCGCATGGACGGCTGGCTGAAGGTGCTCAAGGGCGTGACCACGCTCGAGCAGGTGGTGCGCGAGACCGCGGCCTGACGCGGCCCGGCCGACCCGGCGCGGCGTGACCGCGCGCCGCACTCGCCCGTCCACGCACGACGGGCTCCGTCCCTGAACCGACCCACCCACGCATTCCGAGCCGGCGACGACGATGTCCACCACGCTCCCTCCGCTTCCCCCGGTGCCGCCCATGGCGCCGCCCCGTCCGGCGCCGCCGGGCGCGCCCGGCCAGCCCGGTGGGCCCGGCGGTCCGCCGCCGCAGCCGCCGCTCAACCTGCGCGCGCTGCTCGAGGAGGTCATCGAGCGTGACGGCTCCGACCTGCACGTGACGGTGGGCGAGCGCCCGATGCTGCGCGTCGACGGCGACATCGTCCCGAGCCGCGTGCCGCAGGTGCTCACCGGGCGCGACACGCTGCAGCTCGCGTACTCGGTGCTCACGGAGAGCCAGAAGAAGCGCTTCGAGACCGAGGACGAGCTGGACTTCAGCTTCGGCGTCGCCGGGCTGGCGCGCTTCCGCGGCAACATGTTCAAGCAGCGCGGGCAGGTGACGCTGGTGGTGCGTCGCATCCCGATGGTGATCCCGACGTGCGAGGAGCTCAAGCTCCCGCCCTCGGTGATCCGCTTCGCGGAGAAGCCGCGCGGGCTGGTGCTGGTGACGGGGCCGACGGGGTCGGGCAAGAGCACGACGCTGGCGGCGCTGATCGACAAGATCAACCGCGAGCACCAGAGCCACATCCTCACGGTCGAGGACCCGATCGAGTTCGTGCACAAGCACCAGCAGTCGATCGTGAACCAGCGCGAGGTGGGGACCGACACGCGGAGCTTCGCGGCGGCGCTCAAGTACGCGCTGCGGCAGGACCCCGACGTGATCCTGGTGGGCGAGATGCGCGACCTGGAGACGATCCAGGCGGCGATCACGATCGCCGAGACGGGGCACCTGGCCTTCGCGACGCTGCACACGAACAGCGCGGCCGAGGCGGTGAACCGCATCATCGACGTCTTCCCGAGCCACCAGCAGTCGCAGGTGCGCGCGCAGCTGGCGTTCTCGCTCGAGGGGATCGTGACGCAGACGCTGCTCCCGCACGCGAGCGGTCGCGGTCGCGCGATGGCGTGCGAGGTGCTGGTGATGACGCCGGCCGTGCGGGCGATGATCCGCGACGACAAGGTGCACCAGATCTACAGCTCGATGCAGGCCGGCAAGAAGTTCGGCATGCAGACGATGAACGACGCGCTCTACCAGCTGGTGGTGGGGCGGCAGGTGGTGGAGGAGGAGGCGCTGCGGGCGAGCCACGATCCGGTGGAGCTCCTGCGCATGCTGGGCAAGCCCGTGCCGGCCGGCATGAGCAGCGCGGTGACGGGCTGACCGAGGGGGAGCGACGACGATGCCGACGTTCACGTACACGGCCCGCACGGTGGGCGGGGAGCTGAAGACCGCGACGATCGAGGCGCGCACGCGCGACGAGGTCGTGCAGCTGCTGCGCAAGCAGCGGCTGAGCGTGGTGAAGGTGGATGCCGAGAAGCCGGCGAAGAGCCTGGGCGGCATCAAGATGCGCGACATCGTGGTGTTCACGCGCCAGTTCAGCACGATGATCAACGCCGGCCTGCCGGTGGTGCAGGCGCTCGACATCCTCGCCAAGCAGACCGAGAACAAGGCGCTGGCGAGCGTGACGAAGGAGGTCGTCTTCGACGTCGAGAGCGGGACGACGATCGCCGACGCGCTGCGCAAGCGGCCGAAGGCGTTCAACGAGCTGTACTGCAACATGGTGTCGGCCGGCGAGGCGGGCGGCATCCTGGACACGATCCTGATGCGCCTCGCGACCTTCATCGAGAAGACCGACGCGCTGGTGCGCAAGGTGAAGGGGGCGATGATCTACCCCGGGGTGATCATCACGGTGGCGGCGAGCGCGATCCTGATCCTGCTCATCTTCGTGATCCCGACCTTCGAGAAGATGTTCTCGAGCGTGGGGATGGCGCTGCCGATGCCGACGCGGATCGTGATCGGGATGAGCCGCTTCCTGCAGGACTTCTGGTACCTGATCCTGGGCGGGATCGGGGCGACGGCGTTCGGGATCTTCAACTACTACAAGACGGAGCCGGGGCGGCTGCAGATCGACACGCTGCTGCTCAAGATCCCGGTGCTGGGCGACGTGCTGCGCAAGAGCGCGGTGAGCCGCTTCACGCGCACGCTCGGCACGCTGATCGGGAGCGGCGTGAGCATCCTCGACGGGCTCGAGATCACGGCGCGGACGAGCGGCAACCGGGTGATCCAGAACGCGATCATGGCCAGCCGGGCGAGCATCGCGGGGGGCGAGACGATCGCGGCGCCGCTGCAGAAGTCGGGGGTC
>JALOPO010000462.1 GCA_025453855.1 Gemmatimonadaceae bacterium | reverse complement strand
CCCGCGGTCTCGATCGCGCCGTCGATCATCTTCACCCAGAGGCGTGCGCGTCGCGGCACCGTCACCACCCAATCGGCGCGGGCGAGGCGCGTGTCGCCCGGTGTCGCCGGTTCGACGCCGAGCTTGATGGCGTGGCGCGTGCCGGCGCCGAAGACGGTGACCGCGGGTGCGGTCGTCCCGCGCACGGCGACCGAGTCGCGCTCCCAGGTGGTGACGCGCACGGTCCCGGCGGGGACGTAGAGCCGCACCACCGCGTCGGGAGCGACGGCGGCGCCGCGCACGATGGGGCGTTCGGTGCGTGCGCCGTCCTGCGCATGCGCGGCGACCGGCGTGGTGACGGAGGTGATGGCGGCGAGGAGCGCCGCCAGCGCGCGCCGACGTCGCGTGGCGCGCGACAGGCCGACGGGTGCGCTCACGTCGCCGCCTCGCGCACGCGCCCCGCGAGCGCCGCGCGCTGGAGGCGCAACCGCGCGAGCTGCGCCGCCAGGCCGCGCGCGTCGTCGGCATCCCGCACGGTGACGAGCGCCGCCTCCACCTCGCGCGCGGCCTGGTCGAGCGCCGCGAACTCGCTCGCGGCCCGTGCGTCGGCGAGCTGCTCGGCCGCCTGCAGCATGGCCTGCCCGGGAAGCGCGCTCGCCGAAGTGGCGACGGCAGCCGACGCGGTGACTGGTGCCGCGTTCGTCGTGGTGGACGCGGTCGTCGTCGCGGTCGTGGTGGTCGCGGCGGACGCCCTCGTCGTCATCGTCGTGTCGTCGGTCGCGCCACGCGCGGTCGATGCCGCGGTCCGCACGTCGTCGCCACGCGACCGCACGACGACGATCGCGAGCATCGCCGCCGCCGCCACGCCGATCGCCGCGCGTGGGACCCACGCCGGCCGCTCACCGCGCGCGTCGTCCCACGCCCGCCACGCGCCGGGCACGACACGCGGCGCCCGCGCCCGCGTCGCGACCGCCGCGAGCACCTCGTCGCGCAGCGCCACCGGCAACGGCGGCGCGAAGTCGATCGAACGGTGCGTCACCGACGCGAGGCGTGCCTCGCACCCGGCGCACCGCGCCGCATGGGCCTCCACCGCCCGCGCCTCGTGCACCGCGAGCGTCCCCGCCAGGTAGCGTGCCTCGAGCGCCTGCACCTCGGCACATGACATCGGGGTGCTCATGCGTGCCCCCTCATGGTGCGAGCCAGCCGCGCAGCAGTCGCCGCGCGCGGAAGAGCTGCGCCTTCGACGTCCCCTCGGCGATCCCCAGCTGCGCCGCGATCTCGGCGTGCCGGTAGCCCTCGATGTCGTGGAGCACGAGGATGGTGCGCGCCCCCGCCGGCAGGCGCAGCAGCGCCGCCTCGAGGTCAAGCCGGAGCAGCGGATCATCCGCCAGCGCCGCCGCGTCGGGGGCGGGTGAATCGTCGCCCGTCGCGAGATCGGCGGCGATGGCGACGCGCAGCGCCCGTCGGCGCGACGCGCGCGCCTGCGCGAGCACCGTGTTCACCGCCACGCGATGGAGCCAGGTCGCGAAGGCGCACTCGCCACGGTACGAGCCGAGCCGCTCCCACGCGCGAACGAAGACGTCCTGCACCAGCTCGGCCGCCGCCACGCGATCGCCGGCGAGGGCGAGGCAGAGGGCGTGCACGCGCGGGGCGTGCGCGTCGTAGAGCGCGGCGAAGGCGGTCGCGTCACCACGCTGCGCAGCGCGCACCATGAGGTCGATCGTCGCCCCCGGAGACGCCGACGGGTCGCTCACCGGGGCGATGGGCGACGGGCGACGCGAGGGGAGCGCGAGGGCGAACGACACGGGATGCGATGCCGCGGCGCCGCGAAAGGTTGGAATGGTGCGCGCCGCGCCTTCCATCCTATCCGTCGCGGGCGGACCATGCGTTCGCGCCGGACGCGCCTCGCTGCGGCATCTGCCCGCGGCCATGGCGGATCCCGCACGCGACGAGGCCCCGGACGACCGTGTCGTCCGGGGCCTCGATCATCGCGTGGCGGCCGTGTCGCGCCGCCGCGCGAGACACACGTGTCAGGCCGCGCGCGCGCGACGGCGGCGCAGCACGGCGAGGCCGGCCAGGCCGGTGGCGAGGAGCGCGTAGGTGCCCGGCTCCGGCACCACGTTCTGCGTCGGCCCGACGCTGAACGCGAGGTTGTTGGCGGCCACGAACCACGGGTCCTCCCCCCACTGCAGCCGGAGCCCGCCCACCGCGCTCACGTTCGGCGCCCAGGAGAGCGTCTGGCTCGCGTCATCCGAGCCGGTGAGCGTCTGCTGCCCGGAGAAGAGGAGCGCACCGGCGAGCGAGTAGACGCGCAGGCGGTGGATGGTCCCCGCACCACGGCTCCACTCGGCGGTGAGGAGCGAGGCGAGCGACACGGTCGCGCCCGGATCGACGGCGGTGGCGGTGATCTGCAGCACGTCGCTGCTCGTCCCGCTGGCGTTGATGCCGCCCGACCAGAACGCGGTGGTCAGTGTCCCGTAGCCGGACGGGTAGCCGCGGACGCAATCCGAACCGCCCGGCGCGGGGCTGAGCGGCAGCG
>JALOPO010000461.1 GCA_025453855.1 Gemmatimonadaceae bacterium | reverse complement strand
GAGCGCCATCCCGCGCGACTCGATGAGCGCGGCGGCGACCGGTGCGCCGCTCGTGGCATCGACGACACGGCCACGGCCGCTCCCCTGCGCGTCGAGCACGCGGCCGATCGCCGCCAGCGCGGCCACGGACACGAGGTTCGCACCGCGACACCACGCCTGGCGCGTCGCATGACGGCGCATGGCAGCTCTCGGGCCGGGAGACATCACCGCGGAATCTGCGTGCGCCGTCGTGGCGTGCCTAGCTGCAGACGCGTGCACCCCCACATGGTGTGCGGCGCGCACCGCGAGACGGGGACGTGAGCCCGATGCCCCCGAGCTGACCGGGCCCACGACATCGCGGGCCTACGCCCACCGCGCTGAAACTCCCCGCGCGACGATCCGTCGAAACCCTGGAAGCGTCCACCGTGTCGAAGCGGTGGCGGCCGCGCATGGCTGTGTCCGAACGGCACAGGCGCGCGTGGCCCGGGCGCGTGGTGACGCGCGACGGGGCCGCGCGGGTTGTGCCGGCAGCGAGCCGCACGCGGCGCGCTGCCGGGAGGGGCGCGCGGCACGTGTCGCCGACGCCGGCGGCACACGGATGATGCACCTCGAACGGGACGAAGTCTTCATGGTTGCCGATCGAACCCTTGCGGCGACGATCGCGTCGCACCCGGCCGATGTGGCGGCGGCCGCACCGGCTCCGCTCACGTCGGGCACGGCGACGTCGCGCGCGCCCAGCGGCCTCGCCGCGTATCGCGCGCGCATCGCCGCCGAGAAGCGGGCGGCGATCCTCGGTGCCGCGGTCGCGATCTTCCTCGACGTCGGCTACGATCGCGCCACGCTCGAGACGATCGCGGCCCGCGCCGAGGTCTCGACCGGGACGCTCTTCAAGCACTTCCCCACCAAGGCGGCGCTCTTCGGCGCCATCTCGGCGCGCCTCGGCGATGCCGAGCACCTGCCGGCGGTCGCCCTCCCGCTTCCCGGCGATCCGCGTCGCGGGTTGCGCGTCCTCGGCGAGGCCTACGCGGCGACGGTCGTCGACGCCACCACCATCCCGCTCTTCCGCATCGCGATCGCCGAAGCGGTCCGCTTCCCGACGCTGGGCGAGCAGCTCCAGGCGCGCGTTCGGGCGCCGCATCTCGCACGCCTCGTGCGCTACCTCGTCGCCGAGCACGCGGCGGGGACGCTCGCCCTCGACGAGGACGGCGCCGCCACGGCCGCCAGCGAGTTCTTGGCGATGCTCGCCGATCAGCTCTTCTGGCCCCGGCTCCTCGTCGCCTCGCTCACCGTCTCCGGCGACGACACCAGTCGCGTGGTGGCGCGCGCCGTCGACATGCTCCTCGCCCGCTACGCCGTGCGCTGAGCGCGTCGCGCGCCGGTTACACGACTGCTCGCACCGCGCCCACGGTCGCGTTCGCTGATGGCCGTGTCGCCGCCGTGCGTGCGCACTCCATGGCGAAGGGGTGCGACGCGCGGCATGTTGGCGCGTCGCGGACCACGCGATCCGGCGACGGGTGCGCGCCGCGGCCCCGCGGCAGCCACGTGCCATCGACGGATCGCCCCACTGCGTGGAGGCGAGGCGATGCCGAAGGTCCTGGCGCTGGTGCACGGGATGGGGGTGAACGGCGACGGGTGGGCGCGCCCCGTGGTCGCGGCGCTCAACGCGGCCGCGCGCCGCTACGAGGAGTTCCGCGACGCGCCACCCATCTTCCTCCTCGCCCGCGACGCGAACGACACGTCGGTCGTGCCGTCGCCTGACCAGGTGCTCTGCGTGCCGTGCAGCTACGACGCCGAGTTGCGGGCGCGCGTCGAGTCGTTCCAGCGCGACGTGACGGCGGTGCTCGACGCCCCCGGCGTCACGCTCCCCGGTGACGTGCGCACGGTGCTCGGCAAGCTGAAGACGGCCGGCGAGACGGAGCAGAACGCATTCTGGACGCACGTCGTCGACGTGCTCCTCTATCGCTACTTCGCGCTCGTCACCAAGCAGGTGCGCGTGGCGGTGATGGACTCGCTCGCGGCGCTCCTCGCGCGCCCCGACGTGGAGCTCTCGGTGATGGCGCACAGCCTCGGCACCGCGGTGGCGCACGATGCGCTGGCGACGATGGCGCGCGGCCTCGTCCCCGAGCTCGGGGCGCTGCGCCCGCCCGGCGTGCGGATCGCGAACCTGTTCATGGTCGCGAACGTGAGCCGCATCCTCGAGAAGGCGCTCGACGGCGACCAGGACGTCTTCGAGTCGCCGGTCTGCCCCGTCTCGGTGCGCGGGGACGACGCGTACCTGGGTGCCTACGTGAACCTGCGCCACATGCTCGATCCGTTCCCGGTGCCGCGGCGCTTCGAGCCGCAGTGGGCGGGGCGCGACTTCGTCGCCATCGACCGGCTGCTGCACGTGAGCGAGTTCGACGTGCACGGGTGGACGCACTACCTCGCCAATCCCGAGGTGCACATCCCGGTGCCGCGTCGCGTGGCGAAGCAGCTCGAGACGAAGCCCACGGTGGCGCAGCTCATCCTTGGCGGCGTGCAGTACTACGCGGCGGTGCAGGCGGCGCGGAAGCTGTGCGGCGTGCTCGACACGGCCGGGCCGCTCGGAGGGATCGCATGAGCGAGCCCCGGATGCGTGCGCGGCGCCTCGCGGCATGCGGTGCGGTGATGCTGTCGGGCGCGGCCGCGCCCGCGATGGCGCAGGCGCCCGATCCGCTGCAGCAGCTCCGCTTCGAGTGCGATGCCGCACGGATGGCGGCCGCCCCGCCACCGACGCTCGACGCGGCGTCGCGCCCGCGCTGGCCGTCACAGCGCTTCGCCCGCCTGCGGCCGCTGCTGGCCGAGCAGCGCTGGCTCGATGCGCTCGACTCGGTGCGCACGAGCCTCGACCTCGAGCTCGCCGCGCTCGATCCCGCGAGTGCGCGACAGCTCGAGGGGCTGCGCCAGCGACTCGCGATCACGCACGACAGCACGCGCGCCTACCTCGCGCTCCTCGGCGCGGCGACATCGCGCGACGTGCTGCGCGCGGCGCAGTCGGGCGCCTCGCGCGAGATCGGGCCGGCACGCTACCTGGCGACGGGCCAGCCGGACAGCGTGATCTTCTTCGATGGCACCGACACGCGCGTCGCGCTCGGCGAACGCACGAGCGCCGCGGTGCGACGTGCCGCGTGCTGGCACGCGGGCACCGCGCGGCTCCTCCTCGACTCGCTCACGCGCCCCGCGCGCAGCGCCGCCGCCCTCGCGCTCGCGAGCAAGCGCGCCGCGTGGACGTCGTACTTCGACGAGGGCTACTCGCAGCTCCCGTGGGAGCTCTGGCTCAACTCGCGCGCGGCACGCAGCGCGGCGCGCCTCGATCCGCCGCGGCGGCAGTGGATCGTCGCGCATCCGTCGGCCGGACTGGTGGTCGCAGGGCCGTCGCTCGATCGCATCGGCACCAACGGTGCGGTGGCGATCGAGCTGCTCGGCCACCTCTGGTATCGCGATCCGGTGCGCTTCAGTCGCTACCTCGGCGTCTCCGGCACCGTCGTCTTCGCCGACGACGTGGGGACGAGCGTCGGGCCGTTCGTGCATTTCGGCCAGGCCGCGAAGATCGGCTGGGTGGTACCGGTGCGGCCGTCGCGTGCGCCGGGGATCGCGCGGAGTGGTGGGGTGCTGCTGAGCGTGGACCTGTATCGCTATCTCACCGATCGCAAGGGCGAAGCAGCGCAGGTGCTGCGGCAGCTGGAGTCGGCGCTCGGGCGGTGAGCCCGTAGCGTCGAGCAGGCGTGTGGTGCCGGCGCCCGGGTGCCGACGTACGCGGTGCGTGCGCGTTACGGCACATGTCGCCGGCGTCGTACGCGAACGACCGTCGTCGCGCGAGGATTGGAAAGCTCTCATGAAGCGCGAGGGCACTTGCATGCGATCACGAGGGTAGCTGGATTGGTCGGCACGGACCGAGTCCACCGTCCCTCCTCGCATCACGCCCGCATGACGCTTCGTCGTACGCTCGAGCGATGCGCCCGTGCCGCCACCGGCGCCCTCGTCCTCGCCATCACCGC
>JALOPO010000460.1 GCA_025453855.1 Gemmatimonadaceae bacterium | reverse complement strand
CGCCACCGTCGGCGACGACGCGGCATTGACGCTCGCGCTCGAGCACGGCCAGGTGCGGCTCCGTCGCATCACGACCGCCGATCTCCTCGCCATCGCCGACGCCCCGTCGCCGGTGCGCCTCGTGGCGCGCGTCATCGAGAGTCGCGAGGGCGAGGTGCCACCCGTCGATGCGTGGTGGGAGCGCGCGGCATCGGCGCTCGAGGCGGCGGATCCGCTCGCGCACCTCGAGCTCGCGCTGCGCTGCCCCGACTGCGCCACGGCGTGGAGCGCGCCATGCGACGTCGTGGCCTTCGTCTGGGCCGCGCTCGACGAGTGGGCGACGACCACGCTGCGCGAGGTGCATCGCCTGACGCAGGCCTACGGCTGGGCCGAACGCGACATCCTCGCGCTCTCCCCTGCTCGGCGTCGGCGCTACCTGGAGCTGGTCGGCACATGACCGGCTTCCTCGATGCGCTCCTCGCACGGAGCTTCACCGCATCGACCGACGGCGCCCGGCCACGGCCGCGTCTCCGCTTCGAGGGCGACGCGCGCGACGGCGACGCACCCGATACCCGCGAGGGGGAGGGCGCCAGCGGGTCGCCGGACACCGCAATGGCACCCCCGATCACCGACCGGGGCGGCGCTTCCGACGTGGCGCGACGTGAGCGGGCGCCTGGCGCCGCGCCCATCCAGGCGGTCGTGCGTGCCGAGTCGCGGCCGGTCGCGCGCGAGGCCGATGCCCACACCGCGCGCGACGGGCGGGAGCGCGACACACCACCGCCCGACGACACCACGCCGTCGCGTCCCACGCCGCGCGAGCGCAGCGTGCGCGCGCACGGTGAGGTCCGTCATGCGGCGACGCATGCGCGCGCGTCGGATGCCTCGGCCCCTGCCGCGCGGCACGACGACCGCGCACCGCTGGCGCACATCGCGCAGCCGGTGACACCCGTGCGCCCCGCCCCGTCGCGTGTCGCCGAGCCGGCGGACGCGCGGCACGCGCCTGCCACGCACGACGCGGTCACCGTCGCGCCCGCGGTGCGCGTCGAGATCTCGATCGGTCGCATCGAGATCGGCACGCCGCCCCGTGCACCGGCGCCGCCACGCCCTCCCGCCCCCGCCGCGCCACGCCCCGGGCTCGGCCTCGACGCGTATCTCGCACGTCGCACCGGGCACCGGCCATGAGCGGGACGCTCGCCGCCGCTGCCGTCACCGCGACGATCAAGTACCTCCTCCTCCGCAGCGACCAGCCGTACGGCCTGCGCGACTTCCTGGGCGGCGCGCTGGCGGTGAGCACCGTCTCGCCGGACCGCGTCCCCGACGACGCCACGCGCCTCAACGTCTTCCTCCATCGCGCCACGCCGAACACGGGGTGGAGCACGCGCGACCTCCCGTCGCGGGACACGAACGGCGATCGCACCGGCAACCCGTTCCTCGCCCTCGACCTGCACTACCTCGTCACCGCCCACGCCACGGGCGAGTTCCAGAGCGAGGCGCTGCTCGCCTACGCGATGCAGGTGCTGCACGAGACGCCGGTGCTCGCGCGCGACACGATCCGCGAGGCGCTCCGCATCCCCGGCCTGGGCGATCCGCCGAACCCGCTGATCAGCGGTGCGGTGACCGCGCAGATCATCGGCACCATCGCGGCCGCCGGCCTCGCCGACCAGGTCGAGCAGCTCCGCATCGCCCCGTGCCCGCTGTCGGCCGAGGAGCTGAGCCACCACTGGTCGACGCTGCAGGTGCCGTATCGCGCCACCGCCGCCTACATCGCCACCGTCGTGCTCATCCGCCGCTCGATCCCGTCGCGGCAGGCGCCACCGGTGCGGAGCTTCGCGGCCTACGCGGTGCCGCTCACGCGCCCCGTCATCGCGCAGGTCGTGCGCGACGGCGGCGGGCCGATCCTCGCCGGGAGCACGATCATCGCGCAGGGCGAGGCGCTGCGCGCCGACACCACGCAGCTCCTCGTCGACACGACACGCGTGCGGATCGGCGACCCGGGATGGGCGCTCGCCGTCGAGAACGACGCGGTGCGCGTCACGCTCCCCGACGCGCTCCGCGCCGGCGTGCACACGGTGCAGGTCGCGCACCCGGTGCTCGTCGGCACGCCACCCGGCGAGCGGCGCGGCGTGGAGTCGAACGTGGCGGCCTTCGTGCTGCAGCCGCGCATCGACCGCGACGATGCCGATGCCTACCGGCTCGCCGTCATCGCCGCCGCCGATCCGCTCCCGCGTCGGCTGCGCGCGACCGTCGTGCCGCCGGTCGAGGCGGCGCAGCGCGCGACCGTGTACCTGAACCAGGTGGGCGTGGCGCCGGGGGTCGTGCCGGCCTCGTACGCCATCGAGGCGGTGCCGCGCGCGGCCGGTACGCCGCCGGTGGACGATCTCGACTTCGCGCTCACGGGCGTGCTCGCCGGCGACTACCTCGTGCGCGTGCAGGTCGACGGCGCCGAGTCGCCGCTCGATCACGTGGAGCCGCAGGGCTACGTCTCGCCGAGGGTGACGCTGTGACCGCGTGGCATGCGGCCAATCGCGCCTGGCTCGAGGCGACGGCGC
>JALOPO010000459.1 GCA_025453855.1 Gemmatimonadaceae bacterium | reverse complement strand
CGGCCGGGGTCCCCGTGGCGACCACATCGCCCGGCTCCAGCGTCATGACCCGGGAAATGTAGGCCAGCAGCGCCGGGATCGAGAACACCATCTGCGCGCCCGACCCGCGCTGCCGCTCGCTGCCGTTCACCCTCGTGACGATCTCGAGCGAATCCAGCGTCGCCGGCGCGGGACTCTCCGGGCCGATGGGGCAGAACGAGTCGAAGCCCTTGCCACGCGTCCACTGCGGGTCGCGCTTCTGGAGGTCGCGCGCGGTCACGTCGTTCAGCGCCACGATGCCGCGGATCGCCGCGCGTGCCTCGTCCTCGCCCGCGCGCCGGATCGCGCGCCCGATCACGACCCCGATCTCGCCCTCGTACTCCACGTGCGTGCTGAGCGACGGATAGACGATCGGGTCGCCCGGACCGATGATCGCGGTCGACGGCTTGAGGAAGAGGAGCGGCTCCGCCGGGACGGCGTTCCCCATCTCGCGGGCGTGCTCGGAGTAGTTGCGGCCGACGCAGACGATCTTGCCGGGACGGGCGATCACGGGAGGCATGGGGTCAGGGAGTCGGGTGGTGTTGCGACGAGGGTGTTGCCGGAGACGGGAGTCGGGCGGCATCAGGCCGCGATGATGCGGTGGGGCGCGAGGCAGCGCGATGGACTGCAGGATGTGTCGCTCGGCGCGGTCGAACGTCGGCAGCGATGCCAGGGAGACCTCCCGGTCTTTCCTCGCGCTGCCTCGCGTCCCATCGCATCATCGCGGCCGCTCGTTCACGTGCCGCCAGGATCAGCGCGACGCACGGTAGAACGCGGCGATCTCGCGCTGCGCTGACGCCCAGGAGGTCATGAGGCGACGCGCGGGGGGGAGCGCGTCGAGCATGCGACGGCCATACGCCTTCTGCACCACGCGCACGTCGTCGAGCACGATCACGCCACGGTCGGTGGCGGTGCGGATGAGGCGTCCCACGCCCTGCCGCAGGCGGAGCGTGGCATGGGGGAGCATGAACTCGGCGAAGCTGTTGCCGCCGCGCGCCTCGATCGCCTCGCACTGCGCGGCGACCACCGGCTCGGTGGGGACGCGGAACGGGAGCTTCACGATGACGAGGCCGCGCAGCGCATCGCCCGGGACGTCGACCCCCTCCCAGAACGTCGCCGTCCCGACGAGGATGCCGCGGCCGCTCTCGCGGAAGCGGCGGAGGAGCGCGTCGCGCCCGTCCTCGCCGTGCACGAAGAGCGGCCACGTGGCGGCATCGGCGCGCGCGCGCAGCGCGCCGGCCACGATGCGCACGTCGCGGTGGCTGGTGGCGAGGACGAACAGCCCGCCGTCGGCGGCGCGCGCGAGATCGACGACGTGCTCGCCGACACGCGCGATGTGCGTGCGCGCATCGGTGTTCGGCGGCGGCACGTCCGTCGGCACCACGAGCAGCGCCTGGCGCGGGTAGTCGAACGGCGACGGATGCTGCGCGGTGCGCACGGCGAGCGAGCCGTCGTCGAGACCGAGTCGACCGAGCAGGAAGCCGAAGTCGGCGTCGTCGGTGAGCGTCGCGCTGGTGACGATCGTGCTCCGGGCGCGGGCGAAGAGGTCCTCGCGCAGCACCGGCGCGAGATCGAGGGGCGCGCTGTGCAGCACGACGGTGCGCGTCACGGGGCGCCCGCTGCGATCGAAGGTGATCGTCGCCCCGGCGCTCGCCGACGCGTCACGCGTCGCATCCCCGGCCGCCGATGCGTGCGCCCCGGTGCCGCCCGCCGCCTCGCGACGCGGTGCCTCGCTCGCGCCACCGCGCCCGCGCAGCTCCGCCCAGCGCACCGCCGGCGCCGCATCCGGCGGAGGTTCGAGCGCGCCGCGCACCGCCGCCGCGAACGACTCGCAGCGTCGCGCCACCGCGCGCAGCTCCATGAGCAGCGCCGGGAGCGACTCGTCGCGCCTGGCGGTCGTCTCGAGGCGCTGCTCGATGGTCGCGATGCCATCGCCGAGGAGCGCGAGCGCGCGCACGAGCTCCGTCATCGCCTCGGCCAGCGATTCGTGCCAGATCGGGGCGTGCTGGAGCGCGGGCGTGAGTCGCAGCGTCGCCGCCCCCTGCTCCTCGAGCCAGACCTCGAGCAGGTCGAAGAGGCGCTGTCCCGCCGCGCGCGCATCACCCAGCGCGGGACGCAGCCGCGCGTTGAGGAGGTCGAGCGACGCGATGCTGAACGCGTCGCCGAGCGCGTCGAGCTTCACCTCGAGCGACTGGAACAGCCCCTTGATCTCGCTGCGGCCGCCGCGCCCGCCCCGCCGCTCGAGCCGGTTGAGGAGGCGCACCAGCGCGCGATTCGACGCCGTGGCGCCGAGGTGGCTCGCGGCCGCGTCCTCGAGATGGTGCCCCTCGTCGACCACGAGGTGCTTGTAGCTCGGGAGCACCGCCGACTCGCCCCAGTTCCCCGTCTGTCGGCGCACCGCGAGATCGGCGAGCAGGAGCGAGTGGTTGACCACCACCACGTCGGCCTGCGCCGCCTCGCGCCGCGCGCCGAAGACGAAGCACTGCTCGAAGTGCGGGCACTGCACGCGCGTGCA
>JALOPO010000458.1 GCA_025453855.1 Gemmatimonadaceae bacterium | reverse complement strand
CTGGGAATCGCCGCCAGCAGGTCGACGAGTGCGCCGAGCGGCCCGCGCGCGGCGGCGGGAGCGAGCTCGCTGACGGTGATCGCCACGCCGAGTCCGAGCGGTGCAGCGATGACGAGCGCGAGGAGCGAGGTGATGACGGTGCCGGCGATCGCCGGGAGCGCGCCGTACTCGCCGCGCGATGGTCGCCAGCTCCCGGTGAAGAGCGGACCGACGCCGATGTCGGCGAGCAGCGGCCAGGCGCCGTGCAGTGTGTAGGCGACCACGGCGCCGAGGAGAAGCGGGACGACGAGTGCGCAGGCGGCCAGCGCCGCGAAGTAGAGCCGGTCGGGCGTGCCGCGTCGCATGCGAGGTGCGAGCGGCGGCAGGGCGGCGACCGGCATCGGGATCAGGGCGGTGCGGGCGTGGAGCGGCGACCGGCATCGGGATCAGGGCGGTGCGGGCGTGGAGTCGAGCGTGGCGAGCAGGCGCGCGCGCATCTCGGCGGGTAGCGGAGCATAGCCCAGCGCGAGCGCGTCCGTGTCACCGTTCTGCAACGCCCAGCGAACGAATCGTCGCACGCCCGTGGCAGCGGTCGTGTCGCGTCCGCCACGGCCGGGCACCACCAGCCACGAGAGCGCGGCGATGGGATAGCTCTGCTCGCCGGGCGCATCGTTGATGCTCGTCGCGAACTCGACGGTGTCGTCGATGCTCGGCAGCATGGCGGCGGCGGCGGCGCGCAGGTTGCCGGTCTGCGGCGTGACCCAGGCGCCGGCGTGGTTGCGGAGGCGCGCGGCGGGGAGCCGGTTCTGCAGCGCGAAGACGGCCTCGACGAGGCCGAGCGTGTACGGCGTCGTCTTCACCTGCCCGGCGACGCCCTCGTTGCCGCGCTGGCCGAGGCCGACGGGCCAGGCGATGTCCTTGCCGCGCCCGGGGCCGGCGGCCCAGGCGGGGCTCACGCGCGCGAGGTAGTCGGAGATGATGTAGGTCGTCCCGCTCGCGTCGGCGCGATAGACGACGAGGAGGTCGTTCGCGGGGAGGACGAGATCCGGATTGAGGGCGACGAGGCGCGCGTCGTTCCAGCGCGTGATGCGGCCGAGGAGGATGTCGGCGAGCGTCGGGCCATCGAGGCGGAGCGTGCCGCGCGTGTCGGGGAGGTGGTAGGTGACGGCGACGCCGCCGACAACCATGGGGATCATGCGCACGTCGCGCGCGGCGAGACGTCGGCGCTCGCTGGTGTCGAGCGGGACGTCGGTGGCGGCGAAGTCGAGGGTGCCGGCGATGAGCTGGCGCACGCCGGCGCCGGAGCCGATCGCCTGGTAGTTGATGCGGACGCGGCTCGAGTCGTACCAGCGCGAGAACCAGCGCGTGTAGACGGGATAGGGGAAGGTGGCGCCGCCGCCGGTGAGGTCGACGCGGCCAGGGACGGCCGCGTCCCGCGTCCCGTCTCCCCCGCTCGTGCAGGCGACGAGGAAACCGATCGCGGCAGCGAGCACACCGTGCCGGGTGGAACGCCTTCGCATCACAACTTGCTCGAGAGCCCGACCAGCTTGAATCGTCCGTCGCGCTCGATGATGGTGCCGAAGACGCGAGTCTCTGGGAGCGTCCGCCCGTCCACGCGCAGCACGACGAGACAGTTCTGGTGCAGTGAATTCGCGCCCTCACGCCGTGGCGACTCCGGGCAGCGGAACGAGACCATGGTCGCGCGTCGTCCAGCGAGTGTGCGCAGCGCGGCGCGCGCGCCGTCCTCGCTGCTCATGTACATCTGCGACCAGAGCAACTCGGCGGGCATGGAGTACGGCGGCTCGGAGAGCGCTGTGCCGGGATAGTAGAGGTAGGCGAACTCCGCGCGATCGAGCGCCAGGTGACGAAGCGCCTGCGTGTCGCGTGCCGTCATCGCCGCCAGCCAGCGGGCTGCGACCGCCTCGCGGGATGGGGCGGCGTGGCGGAGCGTGTCCGGCTGCTCCGCCAGCGTGGCGCGGAAGCGTCGCAGGTGTTCGGTGATCGGGAGAATCGAGTCCACCTGCCCCCCAGCCTTCACGAGCGAGTCGACGCGCGCCCGATTGGCGGTCTCCGCGGCCGCCTGCGTCGCGGCAGCGGCGTCGTCCGCGCGTGTGCAGGCCGCAAGCACCGCGGCGGCAAGAAGGCAGGAGACAGTCGTGCGACAGGCCACTGGGGGGTGTGCTGGTCGGTGCATGATGTGACGCGGCCGGCGCCGCTCCATGCGACGCCGGCCACGAATCTAGGGGCCCTGGTGATCAGTTGCGCGCGTACGCGGTCCAGCCGGCCCACCACGTCGGTCCGCCCGGCGCAGCAGCACCGCGATACGCCGTGGGCGTGACGAAGGTACCAGCGCGCGCCGCGATCCGCGGGTCGTTCGCGAAGCTCGCCAGGCCACCGGTCGCGATCGGCGACCCCGTCGCGGGAGTCCAGTTGAAGGCGGCCGCTGCGGTGGCGTTGTCGATGCTTGCCGGAAAGGCGGTGAACAGGCCGGCGGCGGTCACGCCCGCCGCCGCCACCGTGATGTTGGAGTTGCGGGCGGTGAACGCGCTCTCCTGCCCGAAGTTGGTGCCGGCAGCGTCGAAGTTCGCATTGCTGTTCAGCGCGCCGTTCTGCGCAAGGAACAGGTTGCGCACGATCAGCGAGTCCACCTGGAAACGGTTGTTCGAGGTCGAGTCGCGCAGCGAGATCGCCTGGCGGGGCCAGCGTGCGAGCACGCCGTTGATGTAGTGACCGCCCGTGCCGCGACGCAGCACCATGCCCACGCCGCCCGCCGTCGGCACCGTCACGCCCTCGCCGGTCCCGATGAGCGTGAAGTTGGCGAAGACGTTCATGTTCCAGAGCCCATCGGCCTGGCCCGAGCTCTGCGCATTCGCGTTCGGCGGCGCCACGCATCCGGCCCCGTTGCAGCCGTCGACCTCGAAGCCCTGCGGATCGGCCGACACCTGCCCGGCGCCGGCACG
>JALOPO010000457.1 GCA_025453855.1 Gemmatimonadaceae bacterium | reverse complement strand
CAGGCGCGCGGGAGCCGCTACGCGAAGCACGAGCCGCAGGTGAGCACGCTCGCCTCGCGGACGATCCGCATCGGCGGGGTGCTGCTGCTCGGCTTCATCATCTACCACCTGCTCGACCTGACGCTCGGCTACCTCAACCCGGGCTTCGTGCACCTCGATCCGTACCGCAACCTGGTGGCGAGCCTGTCCAATCCGCTCGTCGCGGGGTTCTACGTGTTGGCGGTGGGCTTCCTCGGGTTGCACCTGCACCACGGCGTCTGGTCGGTGGTGCGCACGCTCGGCTTCGCGCGCCCGACGCCGCGGCCGTTGCATCGCCGCCTGTCGCTGGTCATTGCGGCACTGGTGGCGGGCGGCTTCATGATCGTCCCGTTCGGCGTGCTGTTCGGCCTCTTCAAGCCGGTGCCGCCGTTGCCCATCGAGGAGCGGACCGACGTGCCGGCCGCCGTGTCCACGCGCTGACGGAGCCTGCTGCCATGACTGCAACGATGCCCGAGACGACGGTGCGGCTCGACGCCAAGGTGCCGAGCGGCCCCCTCGAGCAGAAGTGGCCGGCCAACAAGCGCCGCTACGAGGTGATCGTGGTCGGCGCCGGGCTGGCCGGCGCGAGCGCCGCGGCGACGATGTCGGAGCTCGGGTACAAGGTGAAGTGCCTGGTCTACCACGACTCGCCGCGCCGCGCGCACTCCATCGCCGCGCAGGGCGGGATCAACGCCGCCAAGAACTACCAGAACGACGGCGACTCGATCAAGCGCCTCTTCTACGACACGATCAAGGGCGGCGACTTCCGCGCCCGTGAGGCGAACGTCTATCGCCTCGCGCAGCTGTCGGTGAACATCATCGACCAGGCGGTCGCGCAGGGGGTGCCCTTCGCGCGCGAGTACGGCGGGCTGCTCGCCAACCGCTCGTTCGGCGGTGCGCAGGTGAGCCGCACCTTCTACGCACGCGGCCAGACGGGGCAGCAGCTCCTGCTCGGCGCCTACCAGCAGCTGGAGCGGCAGGTGGGGCGCGGGGCGGTGGAGATGCTCACGCTCACCGAAATGGTCGACCTGATCGTCGTCGATGGCCGCGCCGTGGGGATCATCGCCCGCGACCTGCGCTCCGGCGCGCTGAGCACGCACCTGGCCGACGCCGTGGTGCTGGCGACGGGGGGCTACGGCAACGTCTTCTTCCTGAGCACCAACGCCAAGCTCTCGAACGCCACCGCCATCTGGCGCGCGCACAAGCGCGGGGCGGCGTTCGCGAATCCCTGCTACACGCAGATCCACCCCACCTGCATCCCGCAGAGCGGCGACCACCAGTCGAAGCTCACGCTGATGTCGGAGTCGCTGCGCAACGACGGGCGCGTCTGGGTGCCGAAGAAGGCCGGCGACACGCGTACGCCGTCGCAGATCCCCGAGGACGAGCGCGACTACTTCCTCGAGCGGAAGTATCCGAGCTTCGGCAACCTCGCGCCGCGCGACATCGCGAGCCGGGCGGCCAAGGAGGTCTGCGACGAGGGACGGGGCGTCGGCGAGACGGGGCTCGGCGTCTACCTCGACTTCGGCGACAGCATCAAGCGCCTCGGCGCGAAGACGATCGGCGAGCGGTACGGGAACCTGTTCGAGATGTACGAGCGCATCACGGACGAGGACCCGTACCGGCAGCCGATGCGCATCTACCCGGCCGTGCACTACACGATGGGCGGCCTCTGGGTGGACTACAACCTGATGAGCACGATCCCCGGGCTGCACGTGCTCGGCGAGGCGAACTTCAGCGACCACGGCGCGAATCGCCTCGGTGCGAGTGCGCTCATGCAGGGGCTCGCCGACGGCTACTTCGTGATCCCGGTGACGATCGGCGACTTCCTCGCGACCGCGGGGCCGAGCAAGGTCACGGCCGACCACCCCGAGGTGAAGGCGGTGGAGGCCGAGGCGCGCGCGCGGCTGAACCGGCTGGTCGGGATCAAGGGGAAGCGGTCGGTGGACTCGTTCCACCGGCAGCTCGGCAAGATCATGTGGGACAACTGTGGCATGGCGCGGAGCCGCACGTCGCTGGAGCACGCGCTGCACGCGATCCCGGCGCTCCGCGAGGAGTTCTGGCAGAACGTGAGCGTCCCCGGGTCGGGCGAGGAGCTCAACCAGGTGCTCGAGCGCGCGAACCGCGTGGCCGACTTCCTGGAGCTCGGGGAGCTGATGTGCCGCGATGCGCTCGTCCGCGAGGAGAGCTGCGGCGGCCACTTCCGCACCGAGTACCAGACGGCGGACGGCGAGGCGCTGCGCGACGACGCCAACTTCTGCCACGTGGCGGCGTGGGTGCACCAGGGTCCCGATCTGGAGCCGGTGCGCGCCGTCGAACCGCTGGCCTTCGAGAACGTGCAGCTCGCGACCCGGAGCTACAAGTGAACTTTACCCTCAAGGTGTGGCGCCAGCGGAACGCGCAGGCGCCGGGCAAGCTCGAGACGTACGAGGCGCGCGACATCCCGTCGGATGCCTCGTTCCTCGAGATGATCGACATCGTGAACAGCGGGCTGGAGGAGAAGGGGCTGGAGCCCATCGCCTTCCAGCACGACTGCCGCGAGGGAATCTGCGGCTCGTGCGCGATGATGATCAACGGCGCGGCGCACGGCCCGGTGAAGGGGGCGGCGGCGTGCCAGCTCCACATGCGGTCGTTCCGCGATGGCGACGAGATCGTGGTCGAGCCCTGGCGGTCGGTGGCCTTCCCGATCGTGAAGGACCTCGTGGTCGATCGCGCCGCGCTCGATCGCGTGATCCAGGCGGGCGGCTTCATCAGTGCGCCGACCGGCGGGGCGCGCGACGCGAACGAGATCCTCGTCCCGAAGGAAGATTCCGACGCGGCGATGGACGCGGCGGCGTGCATCGGCTGCGGCGCCTGCATCGCGGCCTGCCCCAACGGCTCGGCGTCGCTCTTCACCGGCGCCAAGATCAGCCACCTCGCCCACCTCCCGCAGGATGGACGAGGAGCACTTCGGCCACTGCACGCTCTACGGCGAGTGCCAGGAGGCGTGCCCGAAGATGATCTCGATCGACGTGATCGCCGACATGAACCGCGACTACATGAAGGCGATGCTCACGCTCCGCGAGGAGCGCGCGGTGACCGGCCACGGCTGAGCGTTCCCTCCGCCCGGCCCGACGCCCCCGCCGTGCCTCGTGCGCGGCGGGGGCGTTGCCTTCCATCGTGCGTGTCGGCGGACGCGGCGACGTGTCCGGTCCGGCGGTCGCCGTCCGTGCGGTCGGGCGAGTTCGGAGCGGAACCGCACAACGCGAAGGACGCGAAGGCAACCAAAAGGAACTGACACGCGACCGACCATGTCGCGCCTCTCCTTTCTGTTGCCTTTGCGTCCTTCGCGTCGTGCGGTTCCGCTCGGAACTTCGTGCGCCGCACGGGTGCGGACGCCGCACCGTGGCCCAAAGGGACCTCTCGTTCGCCCCTGCGCCCGCTGCGCCGCCGCCGTTCCGGCGCGCCGCGGGGGTCAGAGCTTCGGCAGCGTGATCCCGACCTGGCCCTGGTACTTGCCGCTCTTGTCGCGGTACGAGACGTCGGGCT
>JALOPO010000456.1 GCA_025453855.1 Gemmatimonadaceae bacterium | reverse complement strand
GGGCTCTCGACGAGCACCGAGCCGTCGGCCCGGTGCGTGAGGAGAACCTTCGCCCCGTCCTTCGTGGGATCGGCGCGCCGCCCGCCGGCCATGCTGCGGACCGTGACGCGGAGGAAGGTGCCGTCCTTGAAGTCGAAGCTGGCGAGGAGCTTCCCCGACGCGGCATCGCGCACGGCGATCCCGCGATCGGGCGTGTCGGTGACCTCGACCCAGCGGCTGGCGAGCAGCGGGGCGAGCGGGGCACGGTCCTTCTTGGCCTGCTTGGTGAGCCCGCCCCAGACCGCGAGCCCGAAGCCGGTGAGCGCGAGGGCCGCGACCATGCGCCCGATCGGCTTGGGCATCGAGAGCGGCTGCGCATCGGGGCGTGCGCCCGGTTCCGGCTCGAAGTAGATCGACGGGCCGGTCATGCGGTGGCTCCTGCCGGCGTGCCCACGCCGACGTCGAGGGCGGGAGCCGCCACGACCGCGTCGCCGTCGGCCGCGACCGCCTCGCGCAGCGCGGCGGCGGGCGTCGCGACATCGGCGAGCCCGATCAGCATCGGCATCGGATTCTTGAACTCCCACGTCTTCGCGTGCGGCCAGAGCGCCAGCCACGCGAGCTTGTACTCGGGGAGGATCGTGAGCGCGATCGCGCCGCTCCCGTCCTTGTAGCGCACCACGTCGCCGCTGGCGACGACCCGGAGCGGGATGTTGATCGACATGTCGAGCGCGATCCCGACCTGCAGCACGACCCGGCGATCGGTGATGATGTACTCGGTGCACCGCGCGTGGAGCCAGGCGAAGCTCCAGAGCACGCCGAGCGCGACGAGCATGAGCAGCACCGGCAGGACGAGCACCCGGGCCAGATCCGGCCCGGAGAGTTCGCGCACGGCGGTCGCGACGGCGAGGGCGACCATCACCAGCATGTAGCCGGTGATGGCGCGCGACTTGAGCACATGCCGGGCGATGAGCCCGGCGCGGGGCCTGCCGCGCCACCGGATGCGCTCCCCGGCGGGGAGCGCCTCGCCGATGCCCGGCAGGTACTGCGGCTGCGACTGCGTCGTCACGTCAGATCCACGGCTCCTGGCGCTTCGGCGTGGCGTAGAGATGCCCGCCCGCGTAGTACGCCATGATCTTGTCTTCTTCGAGGAGCGTCACCTGGTCGGGGCGCTTGGTCGCCGGCACCTGCGCGAACTGCGCGGCCGTGATCGACTTGACGAGGAGCCGGTCGCAGCCCCAGAGGCCGAAGTTCGGCCACTGCACCACGCCGTACGGCAGCAGCCGACGCGCCTCGCTCCCGGTCAGCTGCACCTCGTAGTAGGCGATCGAGGGCTCGGAGCGGTTGACCCACAGGTCGACCACCGTGCCCGCGACCTTGCCGTCGCAGCCGATCACCGGCATGCCGTGCGGATCCGGGTCGCGCTTCTCGACCGACCACCCCGAGAGCGAGCTCATGGGCGCGATCTTGATCTGCCCGTACACGGTGAGGTCGGGCTTGTCGGCCCGGTCGGCCCACGCCGCCGGCCCGACGCCGTCGACCATCGGATTGCCGGTCGGGACCCAGGGGGCCCCGGGATTCTTGTTGAGCTTCCGCGCCTTGAACTCGTACGCCATCAGTGCGCCCCTCCGTCACCGTGCCCGGGGAAGTGGTTGTCCACGTGCTTGTAGACCTTCTTGCGTCGCGGCGGCTTGGGCCACCCTTCGCGCGGCCCCTGCCAGCTCTCGAGGGGATAGCCCTCGCGCTTGTCCTCGCGCCGCAGGTAGTAGATCAGCCCCGCGAAGAAGATCCAGAACGCGTACAGGGCGATCTGGGCGCCGTCGATGTATGCCACGAGTGAGCTCCTTGCGCGGTGTCCGCGCCGGGATGAGGGTACCGATGTACTACGCTACGGTCAGCCGAGGTATTCCGCGAGGCCGAACTGCTGCCCGGCCCGGGCGGGGTCGACGGCGCGACGGGACATGAGGGGGATCATCACCACCGCGGTGAGGATCAGGCAACCGATCTCCAGCAGATACACCACGTCGTACGGCATGACCTTGGGGGGGCCGAAGGCCGGGAAGGCGCCGCGGGCGATCGCGGCGGTCACGCCGTCCTTGATCAGCCCCGAGGCCGCGAGCCCGATCCCCTCGCCGGTGGCGAAGACCGCCCCCCACGCGCCGAGGGCCATCCCCTGCTCCACCGCGTTCTTCATGCCCATGGCGTAGCTGAGGGTGCCGACGCCGAAGAGCGCCTCGCCGAAGCCGATCAGGAAGACGCCGCCGCGGAAAGCCATCGGCACCTGCAGGTACGAGCTCGCGGTCACGATCGCGAAGGCGACGACCCCGACGAGCACGCCCACCAGCGCGACCCGCATCGGGTCCCACCCCTTCTCCATGAGGCGCGCACCGACGGCGAAGGAGAGCACCGCCCCGACCGCCATGATGCCGGTGAGCGCCGTGGTGTCGGCGTAGGAGAGGCCGAGGATCTCGCCGCCGTACGGCTCGAGGAGGACGTCCTGCAGGTTGAACGCCATGAAGCCGAGCCCCACCACCGACAGGAGGCGGACCACCGGCCCCGCGTCGATGAAC
>JALOPO010000455.1 GCA_025453855.1 Gemmatimonadaceae bacterium | reverse complement strand
GCGATGGCGGCGTAGCGGCTGGTGTGGTCGATCATGCGCGCCCCCTCAGACGAGTCGCGTGTCGCTGCCGAGGGCGGCGGCGAGCGAGTTGGTGGTGGCGAGCGCCGCCAGCGATTCCTTGAGCTGCTGGTGGGCGAGGAAGAGCGGCCACGCCGGGTTGCTCGACGTGACGTCGGAGTACGAGACGACGCGCAGCCCGAGCGAGACCTTGGCACGGACCGGCGTGAGGTCGGGATGATGCGCGTCCTCGGTGACGCCGAACTCGGTGATGCGCACCGGGAGGATGCGCTGGCGCCCCCAGACGAGGAGGACGAGCGGCGCGGCGGCGGGGAGGATCTCGAGCGTGCCGCTGGCGAGGAGCGCGTTGTTGAGGAGGATGCGATCGCTCGACGGATAGAGGAGGATCTCGAGCGCCGCGAGCTGCGGGAGGATCCCGGCGTCGCCCGTCGCCGGCTCGAGCTGGTCGGCGGCGTCGATCTCGACCTCGAGCTTGATCGTCTCCACCGGTGCGCCCTTGTAGCGTGCCGCGTCGCCGGGCTTCCCCTCGGTGTCGGCGAGCTGCGCCTCGAGCGAGCGCGTGACGGTGGCGGGGTTGTACTGGAAGACGACGACGCGCGGCGTGGTGTCGGGGAGGCGATACGACACGAGCGCGCCGCGGAGCGGGCGTGGGGCGGAGGGAAGGGGGCTCATCGCGGGCTCGGCATGTCGTCGCTCACTTGCGGTTGCCGCGGCCGAACCAGGTCGCGGTCACGGTGGTGTCGTAGCGCTTGCCGGCGTCCTTGAGCCGGTTGTCGTCGGGGCAGAGGAGCTGCTTGGGCGTCGTCTCGTTCCACGTGCGGCGCGGCGCCTGGCGTGTGGTGCGCCCATCGACGTTCCAGTGGTCGACGACCGACTGCACGTGATCGACCTCGCCGGCCTCGTCGGTGATGTGGGCGGGACGCCCCATCGACGGCAGCCCCGGGCAGAGCCAGGCGTTCGCCCCCCACGGCGCGCCGCCGGTGCCCGCGGCCCACGTGGGATGCGCGTGCGCCGCGCTCTGCGCGTTCGCGAGCAGCGTGGTGCGCCCGGCCGCGTAGTTGCCCTCGTAGAACTCGGGACGGATCGCCGTCGCCCCCTGCCACTCGGGCTTGAGCGTGAGCGTGCCGGTGAGCAGGTAGTGCATGGCGCCCAGTGCGTCGACGACATCGGCCTCGCTCGTCGTCGGCACGTAGTACGTGCCGCCGCGCAGCAGCGCGTCGACCGTGATGCCGTTCTGCTCCCCGCCGACCTGCAGCGCACCGCCGTCGAGCGCGACCGGGGCCCACATCACCTGCCAGACCATCGAGCCGCGCTCGCGCGTCTGGCGATAGCTCGTGATCCGGTACGCGATCTTCTCGTTGCCGTAGAAGCGCCCGCCCACCGTGTTGCCACTCGCGCCCTGGCGCACCGGGCCGGTGACCGAGCGCAACACGATCACGTAGGTGCCGATGGCCGGCGCGCCCGCCGGCACCGTCGGCGCGACGGCCGTGGCCACGGGGCGCTCGGGCCCGTCGAACTCCGGATTGATGGTGGCGTGGATGCGACGCGTCTCGGCCGGCGTCCCGGCGTCGTCGACGACGATCGTCAGCGTGCGCACGTGGAACCGATCGCGGATGGCGGGGAGCGCCGGCTCCACGCTCGCGATGGTCGCGCCGGGGGCGGCGAGCAGCCGATCGGCCTCGCCCACCGCGGCGCGCAGCGCGGCCTGCTGCGCATCGGGCGTGGTCGGCACCGCCGTCGATGCCGCGGGCGCACCAGCCGTCGTCGTGGCACCAGGCGCGTTCGCATCGCGACCGGCTCCACCCGGCGCCGCGCCGGCACGCGCGTTCGCATCGCCGCGGAACATCCCCCGCACGCGCCCGATGAACCCGTCGATCGCCGCCCAGACGTGCGCCTGCACCTCCTGCAGGATCTCGCGCACGCGTCCGCCCACGTTCCCGAGGCCCATGAGCCGCGCCAGGAAGTCGAGCGCGAGCGGGAGGAGCGCGCCGAGCGTCGTCTCGACCGTGCCGATCGCCGTCGCCAGTACCCCCATGGCGATCTCGTTGATCGCGCCGAGCACCGCACGCCCCACCTCGACCAGCCGCTGCAGCTGGTCGCGGATGAAGGTGTAGACGTTCCAGATCGTCATCACGATGTTCAGCAGCGCGCCCACCGGGTTGAACATCGTCGCCAGCCGCAGCACCGCCGCGGTGATCACGTTCTCCACCAGCCAGTCGCGGATCATCCCGATCACCAGGTCGCGCAGCATCGCGAGGTCGGCGGTGATCTGCTCCCAGAGCGCGCCGAAGCCGCCGGTGACGAGCGTCTCCACGTAGCCGGCCACGAAGTCGAGCACCGCCATCGCGCGCTCGCCGATCACGCGCACGACGCGCTCGCGCAGCCGCTGCCAGGTGAGGCCGAGCACCTGCCCGACGAGCGACAGCACGCCGAGCAGGTCGAAGCGCGGCGGGATCGTGATCCCCGCGCCGCCGAGCGCGCCGGTGAGCCAGCCGATGATCCCGTTCATGAGGTGCGTGAGGAAGCGCCC
>JALOPO010000454.1 GCA_025453855.1 Gemmatimonadaceae bacterium | reverse complement strand
GTGCGGCGCTGGTCGCGCAGCAGCCGGCGCGCGACGCCGCCATCTCGCGTCGCGAGCGCCTTGCCACCGACACGCTGCGCCTCCCGTTCGAGGCCGCGATCACGCGTGCGCTCCGCGTCTCCGACGAACTCCGCCTGGCCGAGGCGCAAGTGGAGGCCGCCGATGCGCAGGTGGGGATCGCGCGCGCCACCGGCCTCCCGCAGCTCCGCGCCAACAGCGGCTACACGAACATCCTCAACAACGCGCGCGCCGAGATCGTGGGTGCGCTCTTCAACCAGAACTACGTCTACACGGCCAACGCGCAGCTCCAGCAGGTGCTCTTCCAGGGCGGGCGCGTGCTCGCCGGGACGCGCGCCGCGGGCGCCTTCCGCAACGCCGCGCGCAGCTCGGTGGCCGAGGTCCGCGCGCAGCTCGTGGTCGACGTCGCGCGCGCCTACCTCGATGCCCGCTTCGCGCGCCGCCTCGTCGACATCCAGCGGCGCAACCTCGCGCTCGCCGACGAGCGCGTCGCCACCACCGAGCAGCTCGAGCGCGCCGGGCGCGCGGCGCGCTACGACGTGCTGCGCATCAAGGTCGAGCGCGCGAACTTCGAGCCCGACGTGGTGGCCGCCGTGAACCAGGAGGTGCTCGCGCAGCTCGAGCTGCGCCGCCTCCTCAACGTCCCCGCCGAGCAGCCGCTCGATCTCGCCACCGACCTCGACTCGACATTCGTGGCGCGCCTCGTGGCCGACGTGGACACCAATGCCACCGGCGCCGTGCGCCCCGCGGTGCGCGCGGCCGAGCTCACGCGCGTGGCCCGCGACGCCGGCGTGCGCGTGGCGCGCGCCGACTACCTCCCGCAGCTCAGCTTCACCTACACCAACGGCTTCCTCGCACTCCCGACGGCCAACCGCTTCCCGACCAACCTCGGCGAATCGTCGAACGCCCTCTGCCCGCCGGGCTCGCCCGCGACGCGCATCTGCCAGAACAACGGCTGGTTCCCCGACCGCCAGTTCGGCCTCGTGCTCTCGTGGCCGCTCTTCCAGGGGCTGCGCGTGAAGTCGAACGTCGAGCTCGCGCAGGCGCAGCGCGACCAGGCCGACGTGCAGCTCGTGCAGGCGCGCGAGCAGGTGGCGATCGAGGCGGCCGCCGCGCGCGCCGAGTTCGGTCGCGCGCGCACCGTCTGGGTCGCGCGCCGCCAGACGGTGAGCGAGGCGCGCGAGGCCTTCACCCTCGCCGACCTGCGCAACGCGCGCGGCCTCGGCACGCTCGTCGACGTGAGCTTCGCGCAGCTCAACCTCCTGCGCGCCGAGGTCAATGCGGCGCGCGCCGTGTACGACGTCTACCTCGCCGCCGCGGAGCTCGCGCGCGCCACCGCGCGCCCGATCCCCCTGCTCGACGGCACCGCCCTCGCCATCACCGAACGTGGAACCAATCGCCTCGCCGCGCCCTGAGCGCTCGATCCCGCGCGGCCGTCGCCAGCCGACCGCCGTGCGTCCGCGCGCCGCGTTGCTCGTCGCCTGCGCCGCGCTCCTCGCCGCCTGCGGGGACAAGGCCGACGCGGCCGAGAAGGGGGCGGCGCCCGGCGCGCGCGGGGGCGCCGCCGGCCCCGGTGGCGGGGCGGCGCGTGGCGCGGGCGTCGTCCTCGCCGGCACCGACGTGGCCACCGTGCGAGAGGGGAGCATCGAGGATGCGGTCGCGATCACCGGCGACCTGCGCCCCATCGAGACCATCGAGATCCGCTCGCGCCTCGCCGGCGACGTGACGCAGGTGCTCGTGCGCGAGGGCGATCGCGTGGCGCGCGGCCAGCTCGTCGCCACCATCGAGGCGAGCCAGCAGGAAAGCGCGCGCGCCAGTGCGCAGGCGCAGCGCGAGAGCGCCGAGGCGCAGCTCGCCACCGCGAAGTGGAACGCCGAGCAGTCGGCGGCGCTCTTCAAGGCCGGCGCGATCGCCGAGACCGAGTTCCGCAACGCGCAGCAGGCGGTGATCGCCGCGCAGGCGCTCGTCGCCGCCGCCGTCGCGCAGCTGCGTGCCTCGAGCATCGATGCCACCAACACGCGCCTCGTCGCGCCGGCGGCCGGCGTGGTGAGCACGCGCAACGTGCAGCCGGGCGAGCGGGTCGCCCCCAACCAGCCGCTGGTGACGATGGTGCGCACCGACGTGCTCGAGCTCACCGCCAGCGTCCCGGAGCGCCAGGCCAGCCAGGTGCGCACCGGCCTTCCCGTGCGTCTCGACGTCGGCGATCGCACCATCGAGGCACGCGTCACGCGCGTGAGCCCCACCGTCGACCCGGCGTCGCGCAGCGTCACCGCCTACGTCGCCATCCCGAACAGCGGCGGCACGATCAAGGGGAACAGCTTCGCGCGCGGCCGCATCGTGGGCGAGAAGCGGAGCGGCGTCCTCCTCGTCCCCACCGCCGCGCTGCGGCAGCCCGTCACCCCCGACGATCCGCCGTTCGTCTGGCGCATCGCCGGCGGCGTGCTCGAGAAGCGTGGCGTGACGCTCGGCGTCGTCGACGACGGCACCGGCGTGGCCGAGGTGCGCGAGGGGCTCGCCACCGGCGACCGCGTC
>JALOPO010000453.1 GCA_025453855.1 Gemmatimonadaceae bacterium | reverse complement strand
GCGGTCGCACGCGCCGCGCTCGCCCCCTGCAACCCGCGCGTCATCGCGAGCTGCGCGAGCTGCGTGGCGATGCTGATCCCCACCAGCAACGCCCACTCGACCGGCGTGGGCCAGCGCCACGCCGCGTCGCCCAGGAACGGGAGCATCGCCGGGATCGTGCAGAGCGGGAGGTAGAGCACCACGGTCTGCGGGCGCTCGCGCGGGCCGATGCGGCGGATCGTCACGTACGCGGCGGCGCTCGCGATCGCGCCGGTGAGCGCGATGAGGACGCCGTGCAGCGGGAGCGGCGCCGACGACGCACCCGCGAGCCAGGGCGGATTGGCGACCAGCACCGTCCCGATCACCGCGCCACCGATGGCCATGAGCGTCGCGCGCGTGACGCGCTCCTTGAGGAGCACCATCGCGAACACCGCCGCGAAGACCGGGTTCGTGTACTGGATCACGCTCGCCTCGGCCAGCGGGAGGTGCGTCACGCTCCAGAAGAAGCAGTTCAGCGCGAGCGCACCGAGCAGGCCGCGGGTGACGAGGAGACCTGTCTGCGTGCCGAACGGGCGCGCGAGGCCACGCACCCCCCACAGCCCGAGCGCGAGCGTGAAGACGGCGCGCGCCATCACCACCTCGGAGCTTGGCAGCGTCCGGCCGGCGAGCTTGGCGAGCGTCGTCATGACCGAGAACCAGAAGGCGCCCACCGCCATGGAGCGGAGGGCGCCCGGTGCGGGTGCGGTCGATGTGCCGGCGTCGCTCGTCACCTGCATGGTGGCGACGCCGGCCGCGAGGGCGCGCGGCACGTGCGCCGCCCCCGTCGCCGGCCGCGGTTCACAGCGTCTTGACCTCGCTCACGAGCTTGGAGATCGACGCCTTGGCATCGCCGAAGAGCATGTTCGTCTTCTCGTCGTAGAACAGCTCGTTCTCGATGCCGGCGAAGCCCGCGTTCATGGAGCGCTTGAGGACGATGATGCTCTTCGCGTGATCGACGTTCAGGATCGGCATGCCGTAGATCGGGCTCGACTTGTCGGTCTTGGCGGCCGGGTTCACGACGTCGTTCGCGCCGATCACCAGTGCCACGTCGGCCGAGTCGAACTCGTCGTTGATCTCCTCCATGTCGTAGAGGCGATCGTAGGGCACGTTGGCCTCGGCGAGGAGGACGTTCATGTGGCCGGGCATGCGTCCCGCCACCGGGTGGATGGCGTACTTCACCTCGCCGCCCTTCTTCTCGATGAGCTCCGCCAGCTCGCGCACCGTGTGCTGCGCCTGCGCGACCGCCATGCCGTAGCCCGGGACGACGATCACCTTCCCCGCGTAGGCGAGCTGGATGGCGGCATCCTCGGCGCTGATGCTCTTCACGGTCAGGTTGGCCGCCGACTTGGTGCTGGCGGTGGGTGCCGCACCGAAGGCGCCGAAGAGCACGTTCGTGAACGACCGGTTCATCGCCTTCGACATGATGATCGAGAGGATGAAGCCGCTCGCGCCGTCGAGCGCGCCGGCGATGATCAGCACCGTGTTGCCGATCGCGAAGCCGGTGGCGCTGGCGGCCAGGCCGGCGTAGGAGTTGAGCAGCGACACCACGACCGGCATGTCGGCGCCGCCGATCGGGAGCACGAACGAGATGCCGATCACGAAGGCGAGCGCGGTCATCGCCCAGAAGGCCCACTGCGCCGACGGGTCGACGATGAGGTAGAGCCAGAGCCCCACCGCGCCGGCCATGGCGCCGATGTTGACCACATTCTGGCCGGCATAGGTGATCGGGCGCCCCGGGAGGAACTCCTGGAGCTTGCCGAAGGCCATGAACGACCCGGTCACGGTGAGCGACCCGAAGAGCACCTCGAAGCCGAGTGCCGCCATCTGCACGCGCCCCACCGGTTCGGCGAGGTTGACGTGGTGCAGGTACTCGGCGATGCCGACGAGCGTCGCGGCGAGCGCGCCGAACATGTGCGAGATCGCGATGCGCTGCGGCATCGCGGTCATCGGCACGCGCGTCCCCAGGGGCCAGCCGATCACCGTGCCCACCGCGAGGCCGGCGAGGATCCACCCGTACTCGACGATGCGCTGGTCGATGAGCGTGCCGACGATCGCCAGCAGCATGCCGAGCGCGGCCTGCTGCATCCCCTGGCGCGCGGTGTCGGCGCGGGTGAGTGACTTGAGGCCGAGGATGAAGAAGACGCTCGAGACGAGGTAGCTCGCCTGCGTGATCAGCACGCGGGCCCCCGACGCCTCGACGGCCACCTCCGCGAGCAGGAACGACGGGAGCGTCACTTGCCGCCCTCCGGCGCCGCGGCCGTGGCGGGGGCATCGTCGCGCTTGAACATCTTGAGCATGCGATCGGTGATGATGAAGCCGCCCACGACGTTGATCGTCGCGCAGGCCAGTGGCCGACATCAGCGGCGTGTGCAGCAGCGGCGGCACGCGCGTGATGATGTTGTAGCCGACGAAGCCGGCGAGGATGAAGACGTAGAGCTGCAGGATGTTCGTGAAGGTCATGGCGGGATCCTCGTCAACGGCGCTGGCCGTCGTGCGCGACGGCCATGGCCCCGGTGATCTCGTCGGCCAGGTCGAGGGTGAGCTGGCCCTCCTTGTCCATCAGGTGCTGCACGAAGGTGAGCATGTTGCGCCCGAACATCTGGCTGGCGTGCACCGGCATCGTGCTCGGCAGGTTGAGCGGGCCCATGACCTGCACGCCGTGGGCGATGATCGTCTCGCCAGGCTGCGTGAGCTCGCAGTTGCCGCCCGTCTCGGCGCTGATGTCGACGATCACGCTCCCCGGTTTCATCGTCTTCACCATGTCGGCGGTGATGAGGCGCGGCGCCGCGCGGCCGGGGATGGCCGCGGTGCTGATCACGAGATCCATCTGCGGGAGCACGGCGCCGATCGCGGCCAGCGTGCGCTGCTGCTCGTCGGCGCCCTGCTCGCGCGCGTAGCCGCCCGCCACCTCCGCGCCGGGCGAGACGAGCTCGTTGCCCACGAACTTCGCCCCCAGCGACTGCACCTGCTCGCGCGCGGCGGCGCGCACGTCGAAGGCACTCACGATCGCGCCCAGGCGCCGAGCGGTGGCGATCGCCTGGAGCCCCGCCACGCCGGCGCCGAGGATGAAGGCGTTCGCCGGCTTGAGCGACCCGGCGGCGGTGGTGAGCGCCGGCATGAGGCGCGGGAGCGCGTTGGCCGCCAGCAGCACCGCCTTGTAGCCGGCCACGGTGGCCTGCGACGAGAGCACGTCCATGCTCTGCGCGCGGGTGATGCGCGGCACGCGCTCGAGCGCGAGCACCGTCACGCGACGCGCGTTGAGTGCATCGAGCAGCGCGCCGGCGGTGTGCGCCTGCACCAGCGAGACGAGGATCCCGCCCTCGGGAATGAGCGCCACCTCCTCGGCGAGCGGTCGCTGCACCTTGGCGACGATCGTCGCCCCGCGCGTGGCGGTGGCGGCATCGGGAGCCAGCTCGGCGCCGGCCTTCACGTAGTCGTCGTCGCTCGCGCCGGCGCGCACCCCGGCGCCCTGCTCCACGATCACCGTCGCTCCCGCCTTCACGAGGCGCGCGACGTTGTCGGGAACGAGGGCGACGCGCTGCTCTCCGGGAGTCCGTTCGAGTGGGACGGCGATGCGCATGTGCGTGGATCGGGGCGGATGGGAGTGCCCGGCGCACCTCGTGCCGAGGCGCGTGGGGATTCGGAGTCGAATGAATCAGTCGGGGACGGCGTTCCCGCCACGCCATGCGTCGAGCGTGACCGCGGCGTCGGGGAGGGGGCGCTCGCAGGCGCCCACGAGCAGCGAGGCCAGTTCGGCACCCGTCACCGTGCGATAGCGATCGGCGATGGTGCGGCGGTCACCCGCTCCACCGGCCGCGACTCGGCACGGTCGTCGCCGGTGATGAAGGCCGGTCGCACCGCGCACCATGCCAGGCCGCAGGTCGCGAGGCGCGCCTCGATCCGCCCGCGCACGCGCAGGTAGGCGCTGCGCGTCGCGAGGCGCGCGCCGATCGCCGAGAGGTAGACGAGCCCCGGCGCCGCGTCGGAGGCCACCGCGGCGTCGATCGCGAGCGCGGTCAGGTCGTGGTCGATCGTCTCGTAGTCCTCGCGACGCCCGTCGGCGGCGGCGCGGCGGCCACGCGCCTGCGTCGTCCCGAGCAGGAGGAGGAGGTGCGTGGGACGCTCGGTGGTCACGAGATCGCGCCACGCGTCGCGCTGCCACGGCGTGCGGGCCACGCGCGCGCCCTGGCGCTCGAA
>JALOPO010000452.1 GCA_025453855.1 Gemmatimonadaceae bacterium | reverse complement strand
CCGTAGCCGACGAAGATCACCGTCCCCGGGCTGGGCAGGTAGCTCACCAGCCAGTCGGTGCGGCCGATGAGCGAGCGTCGCGACGCGACCGGCGCCCAGCTGCCCGCATCGTCGGCGGCGAGGATCGGCTGCTCGGTGCGGGGGTCGCGCAGCGCCGAGCGCGAGCGCGATTCCACCTGCCCGATGAAGCGCACGAAGAGCGCGCGCGAGAGCTGGTACTCGAGGCGGAGCCGCGGCACGACCTGCTCGCTGAAGAGCGTCCCGTCGCGCACGCGCTCGAAGCGCTGGTAGCGGAGGAGCGTCCCCACGCGGAGCTGCGGCGTGGGGCGCAGGTCGACCGCGAGATCCACCGTGCGACGCCCCACCGTGCTCGTCTCGAAGAATTCCGGCTCGCGGCCGAGGCCGAAGTCGAGCGATGCACCGAGCTTGCGCCACTGCGGCGTGACGATCTGGCCGAGGACGCCGACCATCGACTGCCGCCCCGACGGCGTGAAGGTCACCGTGTCGCCGCCGCGCACCGCGCGCCGCTCCTCGTAGCGGCGCGGATCGAAGGCGATCCCCTGCCACTCCGGCGTCACCGTCACGCGCCACCCGCCGCGGATCGTGAAGCCGTTGTCGAGCGCGACGCGCATCTCGAGCGGCGCCTCGCGCGACTGGAAGCCGTCCCACGTCCAGAGCCCGCTCACCGACAGGAACTGCTGCTGCTGGTCCCACCACCCGCCGCGACGGCCGAAGCGCGTCCAGCGCTGGAAGACCTGGCCGCGCACGAAGTCGGTGCGGTTCACGAAGCCGGTGCGCGTCAGGAAGTCGGGGCTGATCCCCTGGATCGCGTAGCGGTAGCCGTAGCTGCGCCCCGTCCGTCCGGTGTTGGCCTCGAGGATCGAGCCGCGCCGCAGGCCGCTGCTGTCGCTCGTGACGCTCCCCGTGGCGCGCAGCTCCACGTTGTAGACGCGGTTGAACTGCAGGCGCGTGTCGAAGCCGCCCACGCGGTTGTAGCGTCCCCCCTCCGTGCGGTCGGTGTAGACGATGCCCGCGGTGCTCTGCTCGCCAAGGTCGCGGCGCAGGCGGAGGATGGTGAAGAACGGGTTGGTGCGGCCGTCGTCGCTGGTGCGCGCGGCATCCATCGCCATGAGCAGCCCGACGTCGGTGTTCGGCACCTTGCCGGTCAGCTTGGCGGCCGCCACCGGCTGCTGGATCTGCCGCGTGTAGACGAGGCGGTTCGGCGCGTCGAACTGCTCGCTCCCCTCCACGAAGAACGGCCGCAGCTCGGGAAAGAAGAGGGCGAAGCGCACGTCCCCGGGAATCTGCCCGACGTCGGGTTCGACCTGCGAGAAGTCGGGATTGGCGGTGGCGTTGAGCGTGAAGTTGCTCGTCACCCCCCAGCGCACGTCGCCGCCGACCTGCTGTCGCGTGCCGTAGCGGAGCGGCGCCTCGAGCGAGTCGCGGCGCCCGTTCACGAAGCCGACGGTGGTCGGCACCACGTCGAGCACCAGCCCGCGGCGCATCCCGGTCATGCCGAGCAGGTAGCCGGCCTGCGCGCTGAACGCCTGGTTGGCACGGGAGGTCGGCGCCCACGTGTCCTGGAAGCCGGTGCGCTGCGTCTGCCGCACGGCCTGCAGCCCCCAGCGCTGCGTCCCGGCAGCCTGGTAGCGGATGCTCTTGAAGGGGATGCGCAGCTCGACCACGTAGCCGTCGTCGAGCAGCCGCCCCTTGGACTGCCAGATGTAGTCCTGCGTGAGGTCGACCGCGCTCATCCCCGCACGCGACTGTCCCGGCGGGACGCTCTGCTCGCTGCGCATCCCGTCGGCCTGCACGCCGAGCGGATTCACCGCGAAGACGAAGGCGCGGCGGCGGTCGTTGAAGGTGTCGAAGTGGATCGCGACCCAGTCGTCGTTCGAGATCCGGTCACGCTCGGCCAGCGTGGCGCGCACGGTGCCATGCGGCGCCCAGGCGCGGATGCCGACGTACATCGCGTCGGGTGCGTACCAGACGAGCACCTCGGTCGAGTCCTGCGCGGGGCGCCCGTCGACCGGGTTGTACGAGGTGAAGCCGGTGAGCACGGTCGCCGTCTGCCACGGCCCCTCGTCGAGCGTCCCGTCGATCGCGATCGTGGGACGCTCGACGCGAGGCGCCTGCACCTTCGTCGCGCCGGCGCGCCCCGAGTACACCACGCGCGCGCCTCCCGCGACCGTCGTCGGCGCCGATGCGACCACCAGTGGTGGTGCGCCGGGGCCGGGCGTCGGGGCAGGGCCGGACGGCACCGCGAGCTGGAGGAGCAGGGCGACGGACGGGAGCATGCGGCGGGTGGAAGCGACGAGGTCCAGCTGACGAGTGTCGCCGCGCAGGCACGCGTTCCCCGCAGGCGGCCGCGCATGCGACACGCGGTGCCCCCCGGGTCACAGGGGGCACCGCGTCCTCGTTACGTGCGGCGGGCGTCCTTCGCTGGCCGCCCATCGGGTCATGCCGGGGCGATCAGGCTCCCGTCGACCCCTTGCCGCTCTTGCCGGTCCCCGAGCGACCGCTGCTCGACTCGCCGCTGTCCGGCCCGTCGCTCATCGC
>JALOPO010000451.1 GCA_025453855.1 Gemmatimonadaceae bacterium | reverse complement strand
TTGCTTGCGGGCGCTGTCGTGCATGCGGGACCACTTCAGAAAGCTGTTGATCGGTCCCGCATGCGCTCGGCGCTCCGAATGTCAGGCGGACGTGTGCAGGGCGCCTCCGTGCTCCGGTCGTTCTCCGTGCCTCCGTGTTCACGCGGTTGCCGTTCCCCGCGATCTCCGCCTTGCAGGCGGCTGCCCGTCCGCGCGTGCCCCGCGAGCATCGCCCTCGGATGAGCGGGTAAGTTCCCGGCCATGGCCGGACAGACCGCCCTCCTCGCGACGATCAGCGCCGGCTTCGGACTCGCGTTCGTGGCGGGCTTCGCGGCGATCAAGCTGCGGCTGCCGCCGATCGTGGGCTATCTCGTGGCGGGTGTCGCCCTCGGGCCGTTCACGCCGGGGATGCAGGCCGACATGGGGCTCGCGCAGCAGCTCGCCGAGATCGGCGTCGTGCTCCTCCTCTTCGGCGTGGGGCTGCACTTCAAGCCGGGCGACCTGAAGGCGGTGCGCGGCGTCGCGCTCCGCGGCGCATTGCTGCAGGTCGGCACCGGCACGCTCATCGGCACCGCGATCGGCGTCGCCGCCGGTTGGCCGCTCGGCGGCGGGATCGTGCTCGGGCTCTGCTGCTCGGTGGCGAGCACCGTGGTGGTCGTGCGCGCCTTCGAGGATCGCGACATGACCGGCTCACGCCCGGAGCGCATCGCCGTCGGCTGGCTGGTGGTCGAGGACCTGATCATGGTCCTCGTGCTCGTGCTCCTGCCGCTCCTCGCACCGCTCCTCGGCGGCCACCTTCCGGGCGGTGCGGATCCGACGCTCGGCGGCGTGCTCCGCACCGCGGCGCTCACCGTCGGCGCGGTCGGCACCTTCCTCGCGCTCATGCACGTCGTCGGGCGTCGCGCGCTCCCGTGGCTGCTCGAGCGCGTGGCGCGCACCGGCTCGCGCGAGCTGTACACGCTCGCCGTGCTCGCCACCGCCATCGGCATCGCGCTCGGCGCGGCCGCGCTCTTCAAGGTGTCGGCCGCACTCGGTGCCTTCGTCGCCGGCGTGGTGGTGAGCGAGAGCGAGCAGAGCTACCGCGCCGCGCACGACGCGCTCCCGCTGCAGGACGCCTTCGCGGTGCTCTTCTTCGTCTCGGTGGGGATGCTCTTCGATCCCATGGTCGTGCTGCGCATGCCGCTCGCGGTGGTCGGCATGTGGGTGCTGATCGTGACCTGCAACAGCGTGGTGGCGTGGCTCGTGCTGCGCCTGCTGCGGCACCCGGTCGGCGAGGCACGCTGGATCGCGGCCAGCCTGGGGCAGATCGGCGAGTTCTCGTTCATCCTCGCGGGGCTCGGCGTCTCGCTCGGCCTTCTCCCGACCGAGGGGCGGCAGCTGGTGCTCGCCGGCGCGCTGCTGTCGATCGTCCTCAATCCGCTCCTGCTCCGCCTGGCCGAGCGCGCCGACAGGCGATCGCAGGCCGCGGCGACGCGTGCGACGCTCGAGTCGGAGCGGCCGGCGGCGGCGCCCGGCGCGGTGGTGGTGATCGGTGCGGGGCGCGTCGGGACGACGATCACGGCCGCGCTGCGCACGCGTGGTGACGTGCCGGTCGTGATCGTGGACGAAGACGAGCGCGTGGCGCGCGCGATCACCGGCCGCGACGTGCGCGTCGTGGTCGGCGACGCGACACACGCCCCGGTCCTCCTGCGCGCCGGCGTGCACGACGCGGCGCTCCTCATCGTCGCGCTCCCCGACGGCTTCCAGGGGCGGCGCGTCATCGAGGTCGCGCGCAGCATCGCGCCGACGCTCCCCGTGATCGTGCGCACACATTCCACGCGCGACCATCTCGACCTGAGCGCGCGCTCGCGCGTCTCCGCCCACCTCGCCGAACGCCAGCTCGCCGTCGCCATGGCCGCCGACGCCCTCGAGACGCTCGGCGACGATGCCGAGACCGTGGCCGCCGTCCTCGACACCATGCGGCTCCCGGCGCCGCGTGCGTGACATCGCGCCGCACCAGGCGCGGGCCGCTCAGCCGAAGGTGCGGGGATGAGCATCGGCCGTCAGTGCGGAGTTCTCGGGGAGAAAGAGCAACCGCGTCAGCACGGAGGCACGGCGAACAACCGGAGGACGCGGGGTGTGCCGCAGGTGCCCGCACGGCACTCGGGACTCCACATGCGTTCGGGGCCAATCAACAGCGCTTCTGAATGGCCCCGCAGGCACGACAGCTCCCGCATGAAACCCCTCCGTCCTCCGGTTGTTCGCCGTGCCTCCGTGCTGACGCAGTTGCAGGTCGCTGCTCGCTCCGCACCAAGACCGCGTGCTCAGGCGGGGAGCGGCTCCCCCTCGAACTGGCGCGCCACCATCCCGGCGTAGATCCCGCCGGCGGCGACGAGCTGGTCGTGCGTCCCGCGCTCGACGATGCGGCCGCCGTCCATGACGAGGATCAGGTCCGCTCGGCGCACGGTGGAGAGGCGGTGCGCGATGATGAAGGTGGTGCGGCCGGCGAGGAGCTCGGCCATCGAGGCCTGGATGAGCTGCTCGCTCTCGGTGTCGAGGTTGCTCGTCGCCTCGTCGAGGATGAGGAGCTGCGGCGCGGCGAG
>JALOPO010000450.1 GCA_025453855.1 Gemmatimonadaceae bacterium | reverse complement strand
CCCCGGAAGCCGCGTGACGCGTAGTACGACTGCGCGCCGTTGTGGTAGGTGAAGACGGTGTCGTAGCGCCGATCGCCGAAGAGCGCGCCGCCCAGGGCGCGGATCGCCGGCGGCGTGGCGATCCAGGTCGATGTTCTGCGATCGAACTCGCCGAGCGCCTGCAGTGCGCGGTACTGCGCCTCGTCGAGGAGCGTGATCCCCATCGCCGCCGCCATCCCCTCGGCGCTCCCGGCGGGACGATTCTCCTTGCGCGCCAGCCGCGCCGCCTCGTCGAAACAGAGGCTCCGCCGTCCCGCCGGACTCTCGGCGGCGCAATCGCAGAAGGTGAGCGTGCCGCTCGTGGCGTCGCGCGCGATGACGTCGGGTTCGCCGCCGGAGTCCTCCATCGCCTGCAGCGTGCGCAGCGCCTCCGGGTGCTCGGCGAGGCGTGCCTCGACGCGTGGCCAGTCGATGCCGGCGTGACGCTCCGGATGGCGCGCGAAGCGACGGCGCAGCGTGTCGAGCAGGGCATCGTGTGCGCGACCGGACATGGCGGGTGCTCGCGGCAGGTGGCGAACGGACGGGACGCCGCGCGCGACGAGCACGCCGGCAGGCGAGGGTGACGATCCGAGGCGGGCGCGCGAGCCGCAAGCGCGTCGCGCCCGTTCGCCTCACGGCGCGCCGGTGTCGGCGCGGACCTCGACGGGGACGCGCGCGAGCACGCGTGCCGTCGGCTGCGGCCCGCCACGCACCTCGATGGTGAACGACTCCGCCTCGCGCGTCGCGAGCTCGAGGTCGATCGTCTCGCCGATGGAGAGGAGCTGCGCCCGCGGCGCGCGGGCCCGCTGCGCCGCCGACGACTCGGCGCCATCCTTCGCGAGCAGCGTCCATGGCGGCGTGGCGACCGCACCGCGCAACAGGAGGTGCACGCCGGAGCGTCGCATGGTCATGTTGATGAGGCGCAGGCGATGCACCGTGCCGGCGCGCAGCACGAGCGGCGCCGGCGACCGTCGCGCGTTGACGAGGATGACGCGCGTCGCCTCCTCGTCGTCGGACGGCGACGTGAGGAGCACCACGTGATCCCGCACCGGATCGACGCGTGTCCCGGGTTCCACCACGAGGAGTGCGCCCGCGAGGCCGGCCTCCATCTGCCGCTCCTCGTCGTGATGCGTGTGGTAGATGAAGGTGCCGGTGCGCGGCGGCGTGAAGCGCACCACGAACGAGTCGCCGGGCGCGACGAGCGGCGCGGTGCGCGCGCCCAGGCCGCTGAAGCCCGGGACGCCGTCGTAGTAGCTCTCGAGCTCGATGCCGTGCCAGTGCACGCTCGTGGGCTCGGTCAGCCGGTTCACGACCGTCACCTGCACCGGCTCGCCGCGCGTGACGACGAGCGTGGGTTGCGCGACCAGTCCGGTGTCGGGCGCGGGTTCGTCGCCGCGCTCGTGGATCGCGTAGCCGAAGGCCGGCGCCGCCGCGCTGCTCCCGACATTCGCGCGCACGAGCAGGCGCAGGGCACGCGCCGCGACCGCCGTCGGAGCCGGTGCCGCGGCTGCCGGCGACCGCCCCGGTGGCGGTCGCACGGTGACACCGAGCACGAGGCCGTTCATCCCGGCGTGCGCGGCGGCGCCATGCGCGGCCGCGCCGTGCACCGCGTGTGCAGCGTGCGCGCTCGCGGCTATCGCGGGTGCCGCCGCCGCGCGCGGCAGGCCGAGCGTGCCGCGCGGGCCGAAGTGCTCGGGGATGTGACAGTGGAAGAGCCAGTTGCCGGGACGGGTCGGCACCCACGTCATCGCGAAGGTCGCCCCCATCGTCGCCGCCTCGGTGACCACGAGCGGCGACTCGGCCTCGGTGAGGAGCGTGTCGGTGACGCCATCGCCACGCGCGGTGACGCGGAAGTGGAAGCCGTGCAGGTGCATCGGGTGCAGGTCGCCCGAGGCATTGATCACGCGCCACCGCACCGTGTCGCCGACGGTTGCCGACAGCGACTCGGTGGCCGGCCACGAGCGGCCGTTCATCACGCCGAGCACGCGGGTGCGCGAGAGGAACGAGCGGGCGACGGTGTCGGTCCACATCCCCATCACGACGATACGGTCGCGCGCCGGTGCGCGACCGGCCGGATCGACGACGATGGCGCCGGTGAGCTGCGCGTCGAGGCCGGTGCGGTAGTTGAGCGCGCGGCGGGTGGTCGTTCCCCAGTAATAGAAGGTGCCGACGGCGTGGAGGACGAAGCGCGCGGTGTGCACGGCGCCGGGCGCGAGGACGATCGGCGCCGAGTCGGCCGGCGAGGCGAGCGGGCGCGCGTGCAGCCCGTGCACGCGCAGCGTGTCGGTGGCGAGCGCGTTGCGCAGCGTCACCTCGACCTGCGTACCCTGCACCACGCGCAGCAGCGGCCCCGGGATCCGCGGCGCGCGCCCGTCCTCCGCGAAGGCCGGGAGCACCACGCCGGGGCGATCGTCGCCGTCGGGGTGCCACTCGCCGAGCCGCGCCACGAGCCGCAGCCGTACGAGTGCATCGTGGCGTGCGCCGGCGGCGACGCGATTGTCGTTGGGTACCACGCGTGGCACGCGCGGTGCCCGCACGACGCGCCACGC
>JALOPO010000449.1 GCA_025453855.1 Gemmatimonadaceae bacterium | reverse complement strand
AGTGATGGTCGAGCACCGCATCGAGCGGACGCCACGCCGCCTTGATGTCGGCGAAGTCCATCAGCCAGCCGGTGTGCGGATCGACCGGGCCGCGCACCGTCACGCGCACGAGGAAGGAGTGGCCGTGGAGCCGCGCGCACTTGTGGCCCTCGGGGACGTGCGGCAGGCGGTGCGCGGCCTCGAAGGTGAAGTCGCGGAACAGCTCGACGACGTGCGCGGTGCGGTCGGCGTCGCTCATCGGATCCCCAGCGTCTTGTGCGTCTGCAGCGACAGTCGCCACTGCGGGTGCGCGAGGCAATAGGCGAGCGCGGCCTGCACGTTGGCGGCGAGCTCGGGGCCGTCCATGGGCTGCAGCGAGAAGCGCGCGAAGTCGAGGTGCGCGAAGCGCTCCGGCTGCGCCTCGGCCTCGTGCTGCGGATAGACGAGCTTGAGCTCGTGGCCACGCGTGGCGACGAGCGGGGCGTTGGCCTTGGGGCTCACGCAGACCCAGTCGAGGCCGGGGGGGACCGGCTGCGTGCCGTTGGTCTCGACCGCGATCTCGAAGCCGGCGTCGTGCAGCGCGGCGATCGCCGCCTCGTCGAGCTGCAGGAGCGGCTCGCCACCGGTGCAGACGACGAGTGGTCGTGCGCGCGGCCCGGCATTGGCAGGCCAGCGCGCGGCCACGTGCGCGGCCAGTGCGCGCGCATCGGCGAAGCGACCGCCGTCGGGCCCCGTCCCCACGAAGTCGGTGTCGCAGAAGCGGCAGGTGGCGGTGGCGCGATCCTGCTCGCGCCCCGTCCAGAGGTTGCAGCCGCTGAAGCGCAGGAAGACCGCGGGGCGTCCGGCCTGCGCCCCCTCGCCCTGCAGCGTGTAGAAGCACTCCTTCACGGTGTACGCCATCACGCGCCTCGCGTGATCGACGGCGTCGCGGCCGCGTCGGCGCGATAGCGCGTCGGATCGGCGACGCCCGCCTGCGCGAAGCCGCGGCGTCGCAGCACGCAGGCGTCGCAGTGACCGCAGGCGGCACCATCGGGCGCGGGGTCGTAGCAGCTCGTCGTCGCCGCGTAGTCGACGCCGAGCGTGGTGCCGAGGGTCACGATCTCGTGCTTGTGCAGCTGCTGCAGCGGCGCGCGGATGCGGATCGTGCGCCCCTGTTCGGTGGCGGCGGCGGTGGCGAGGTTCGCCATGCGCTCGAACGCCGCGACGAACTCGGGGCGGCAGTCGGGATAGCCGCTGTAGTCGAGCGCGTTCACGCCGATGAAGATGTCGCGCGCGCCGAGCACCTCGGCGTAGGCCAGCGCCATCGAGAGGAAGATCGTGTTGCGCGCCGGGACGTAGGTGACCGGGACGCCGTGCGCGAGCGCGTCGTCGCTCCGGTCCTTGGGGACGGCGATCGTCTGGTCGGTGAGCGCCGAGCCGCCGAAGGCGCGCAGGTCGATGTCGAGGATCGCGTGGGCGGCCGCGCCGTGGCGCGCCGCAGCGGCACGCGCGGCGTCGATCTCGAGCGAGTGCCGCTGCCCGTAGCGGAAGGTGAGCGCGTGCGCGGCGAAGCCCTCGGCGATCGCGATCGCGAGCACGGTGGTCGAATCGAGGCCGCCGCTGAGCAGGACGACGGCGGCGGGACGGGCTGGTGCAGCGGCGGGGGACACGTCGGCAACGCTAACCGCCCCCGGAACGCCCCGCTTGCCGAGCGCGATCCCCGCCGGCATCGTGCCGCGCACGGTGCCACGCCGCGCCCCCACGATCCTGCCCGCCCCCACCATGCACGTCCGCGCATCCGCTGCCCTCGCGCTCCTCGCCGCCCTCGTCGCCGGCTGCCGCGGCGGCGCTCCCGAGGCCGGTCGTCCCGTGAGGCCGGCGCTCCCCACGAGCGGGGCCGACGTGGTGGCGCGGATGCATGCGCGGTGGGACGGCCGCTGGTTCCGCACGCTCGTCTTCACGCAGCAGAACACGCGCTGGGCGCGCGACGGCAAGGAGGACGCGAGCACCTGGCTCGAGTGGCTGCAGGCGCCGGGGCGGTTGCGGATCGAGTTCCTCCCCGTGGCGCGCACGGGCACCGCGGCCACCACGTCGCGCATCGCCGACAACGGCGCGCTCTACGTGGACGGCAAGGTCGTCACGATCCAGAACGGCGCGCCGGTGCGGACCACCGAGCAGCTCAACATCCTGCTCGTGCTCACCGCCGACGTGCACGCGCAGCCGGTGGTGGAGAGCGTGAAGCAGCTCACGACACTCGGCGTCGACCTCACGATCGTGCGGCGCGACACCTTCGAGACGCGCCCCGTGTGGGTGGTCGGCGCGGGGAAGGACGACCTGCGCGCGACGCAGTTCTGGGTCGACGAGCAGCGCTGGACGACGGTGCGCGTCGTGGAGCGGACACCCGGCGTGCAGGGGCGTCCCGCCACGAGCACCGAGTACCAGCTGCGCGACGTGCGCGACGTGGGCGGCGTGCCGATCGCGCACGAGATCACCTTCGTCCGCGACGGCCAGCGGATCTTCCGCGAGCGCTACACCGACGTGCAGACCAACGTCACGCTCGACGCGGCGCTGTTCGATCCTGCACGCTGGAAGACGGCGCGGCGCTGAGCTCGAGC
>JALOPO010000448.1 GCA_025453855.1 Gemmatimonadaceae bacterium | reverse complement strand
GCGGCGCTGGCGCGCCGCGAGAAGGCGCGCGCGAGCGAGAGGAGCATCGCCACACCGATCCCGCCCAGGAGCAGGAGCACGATGCGCGTGCGCTGCGCAACGCCGGCGCCCGGCACCCCCAGCTCGAGGATCGCCGATGCCGGGACGTCGTTGCCGAGGAAGCGGCGGAAGTTGCGACCGTCGAGTGCCGTGGGCGCCACCTCGCTCACCTTGGCCGCGCTCACCGTGGCCTGCGGATCCTCGGCGAGGATCTCGAGCACGCCGGTCGCGAACTGCACCGGGAGCCGCAGCGGGAAGACGTCGCTGTCGAGCGAGTAGGCGAACGAGAGGCGCTTGATGCCGGGCGTGATCGGCATCACGACCTGCACCTCGCCGTCCACGAACGACACGGCATCGCCGGGAATGTCACCCTGCGCGACCTTGAAATCGCCGGCGCTCGCCGGCAGGCGCACGCGGAAGGTGGCGCCCCTGGGCCCGCCGGGAATGAGCGTGCGCGTGCTGTCGTTGCTCAGCTCGAAGACCTCGATGATCGCGCGCTTGGTGCCGCCGCCACTCCCCGAGACGACGATGTGCCGCCCGCGCACCGAGAGGTCGATGCCGCGCGACGTCGTGTCGAACACCTGGATCTCGGCGTCCGGGCCGTCGACGAGGGTCCGGGTGAGCGGATTCGTGAAGTAGGCGATGCCGGCGAAGCTCGCGCTCACGAAGTACACCGCGTCGGGCGCACCCGAGAGGCGGTAGTCGAAGCGGTAGCGTCCCTCGCCGTCGGTGCGCACCGAATCGAGCGGGCCGGCGCGGTCGCGGCCGACGCGATGCAGCGTGACCCAGCTCCCGCCCACCGGGAGCATCGTCTCGTCGCCGGGACGCACCACCTGTCCCACGACGGCGCGCTCGCCGGTGGCCGGCGGCGCGGGCGGCCGCGCGGCGTCGTCGACCGGTCCCGGCGCGCGCACGGCGGTCGAGTCGGCGGGGGCGTTCCGCGACGCGCCCGGGGTCGCGCTCGGGCGTGTCGGGGCGTGAACTTCCCGAAATCCTCGGGCCGCAGTCGCTGCAGGTAGGCCTTGAGTTCATCCGCGCTCATGTCGGCGGGGCGGGTCGGCGCCGCACCACCCGTGGGGGGCGATGGCGGGGCGCCGTCGCCGTCCTCCTCCTCGTCGTCCTCGGCGAGCTCCACCAGGAGCTCCTCCGCGGCGAGAATGGTAGCGCCGGTGCGCAAGGCGAGCGCGATCGAGTCGCTCGGGCGCGCGTCCACGGTCACGAGCGTCCCGTCGCGCTGCTCGAGGTGGAGGTCGGCGTAGTAGGTGCCGCGCTCCACGCGGGTGATCACCACGCGGCGCACCGTGGCGCCAAGTCCCGTGATGACGTGCTTCAGCAGGTCGTGCGTCATCGGTCGCTCGCGGCGCACCGACTGCAGCTCCACGACGATCGCTTCGGCCTCGGGCTGGCCGATCCAGATCGGGAGCACGCGCCCGCCCTCCGCTTCGCGGAGGACGAGCACGTAGGTGTTGGCGGCGCTGTCCACGCCGAGTCGTGCCACGCGCACCTCGATCATGGACAGCGCCCCCGACGCCGGTTCAGGTCCCCATGTCCCACGACGCGAGGTAGTGTACCTGCTCGTCGGTGAGCGTGTCGATGGTCACGCCCATGCCGGCCAGCTTGAGCCGGGCGATCTCCTTGTCGAGCTCCACCGGCACGCGGTGCACCGACTTGCCGAGCGTGGCGACGTTCTTCACGAGGTACTCCGCCGCCAGCGCCTGGTTCGCGAAGCTCATGTCCATCACGGCGGCCGGGTGCCCCTCGGCCGACGCGAGGTTGATCAGGCGCCCCTCGCCGAGCACGAAGACGCGCTTGCCGTCGACCAGGAACTCCTGCACGAACGGGCGCACCTCGCGGGCCGGCTGGCTGCTCAGCGTCGCCAGCGTGACGAGGTCGAGCTCGACGTTGAAGTGGCCCGAGTTGCAGACCACGGCGCCGTCCTTCATCGCCTTGAAGTGCTCGCCGCGGATGACGTGCATGTTGCCCGTCACCGTGCAGAAGTAGTCGCCGATCGGCGCCGCCTCCGCCATCGGCATGACGCGGAAGCCGTCCATGGTGGCCTCGAGCGCCTTGAGCGGATCGATCTCGGTCACGATCACGTTCGCGCCCGCGCCGCGTGCCCGCTCGGCGAGGCCGCGCCCGCACCAGCCGTAGCCGAGGACGACGAAGTTCGTGCCGGCGAGCAGCTGGTTGGTCGCGCGCAGGATGCCGTCGAGCGTGCTCTGCCCGGTGCCGTACTGGTTGTCGAACATGTGCTTGGTCTGGCTGTCGTTCACCGAGATCACCGGGAACGCCAGCACGCCCTGCGCGGCCATCGCCTTGAGGCGCACGACGCCGGTCGTCGTCTCCTCGGTCGAGCCGACCACGCCGTCCACGAGCGCGGCGCGCTCGGCCGGCGAGAGGCCGTCGACGAAGACGCGCACCGGCGCCGGGAGGTCCTGCAGGCGGTCGAGCTTGATCATGTGGAGCGCGCCCACCACGTCGGCGCCGTCGTCCATCGTGATCTCGGGGCGATGCTCGATCGCCGCGCGGATGTGCTCGTAGTACGTGTGCTCGTCCTCGCCCTTGATCGCGAAGACCTTCACGCCGTGGTCGCGCACGAGGTGCGCGGCGACGTCGTCCTGCGTCGAGAGCGGGTTGGACGCGCAGAGCGCCACGTCGGCGCCGGCGGCGACGAGCGTGATCATCAGGTTCGCGGTCTCGGCGGTCACGTGCAGGCAGGCCGAGACGCGCTTGCCCTTGAGCGGCTGCTCGGTGGCGAAGCGCGCACGGAGCTGGCGGAGCACGGGCATGGAGCGCTCGGCCCACTCGGTGCGGTGCTTGCCGAGGTCGGCGAGGCCGATGTCCTTGATGTCCGAGGCCTCGATGGCCGTGACGGATGCGGTGGCGGTCATGGTGCGATGTCCGGCTGCGGGTGATGGTGCGGGAAGGACGTCGGATCAGGCGATCGCGCGCTTGAGCGCCTCGACCTTGTCGGTGCGCTCCCACGTGAACGTGGTGAACGGCCCGGTGGTCTTGCCGTCGGTGGAGACGTGCGACGTCGTCCCCGAGGCGCGGCCGAAGTGGCCGTAGGCGGTGGTCGCCGAGTAGATGGGCTTGCGCAGGTCGAGCGCCTCGCTGATGCCGCGCGGGGTGAGGTCGAAGGTCGCCGCCACCGCCTGCATGATGCGTGCGTCGCTCACCGTGCCGGTGCCGAACGTGTCGACGTAGACCGAGACCGGCTCGACCACGCCGATGGCGTAGGCGACCTGCACCTCGCACTTCTGCGCCAGCCCGGCCGCCACGATGTTCTTGGCCACCCAGCGCGCCGCGTAGCAGGCCGAGCGATCGACCTTGCTCGGGTCCTTGCCGCTGAACGCGCCGCCGCCGTGGCGCCCCATGCCGCCGTACGTGTCGACGATGATCTTGCGGCCGGTGAGGCCGCAGTCGCCCTGCGGGCCGCCGATCACGAAGTTCCCCGTCGGGTTCACGTGGAAGGTGATCGCGTCGTTCCAGAACTCGGCCGGGATGCAGGGCTTGACCACCTGCTCGATGACCGCCTCGCGGATCTGCGCCTG
>JALOPO010000447.1 GCA_025453855.1 Gemmatimonadaceae bacterium | reverse complement strand
GTCGCCCCCGCCGTCGCCGAACTCGGCATCGCCCGCGCGCTCCGCACCAGCGCCGCCGAGCTCATGACCCTCGCCCGCACCGCCGCCTCGGCCTGACGCGAACCACGCGTCGCGAAGACGGGTCGCGCGACGCCGCATCGCGGAACGGCGCGGGCGCCATCCTCGCACCAGAGCGCCGCGCACCCGACATCGGCGCCGAGGGCTGCGGCCCACGCGACATCATCGCCGCGCGGAACAGCATGCTGGACCCCTCCGCGACCGGGGCGCGCCCGTTCTCAGGGAGGGCGATCTCCGTATGGCCGGTGGGCTCCGTCAGGGAACGGCAGGGACTGCAAGGAGTGCCGTGAAAACGGCCTGCCGCCTGTTCACAACAACGCATTGCGACGAGAGAAGCCCGCGTCTGCGCGAGGACGCCCGCGCAGCACCCCACAAGGTCCGTGTCCGTTCCTGCAGTCCCTGCCGTTCCCTGACGGAGCCCACCGGCCACACGGAAGTCGCCCTCCCTGAGAACGGACGCGCCCCGGTCGCGGAGGGGTCCATCAGGCAGTGCAAGGCGCCGGCACTCGAACGACAACGCGCCCGGCACTCGAACGACAACGCGCCCGGCACGAACGCTCGTGTCGGGCGCGTCGAAGCCGTGCGCGACGAGAGACGAAGCGTGTCAGCGCTTCTTCGGCTGCGCCGGTCGGCCGTTGGCGGCCATCACGGTGGCGGCGGCCGCGGCGCCGGGCTTCGGGTTCTTCTGCCGCTCGCGCGCGATCAGCCACTGCTGCGGGAGCGCCGCGATGTTCTGCACCATGTAGTAGAGGTTGAGCCCCGCCGCCGCGCTCCAGAAGAAGACGAACATCATCGCCGGGAAGACGTAGCCCATCATCTTCGCCTGCGGATTGGGCGGCATCCCGCGCATCCCGATCCACGACAGCGCGTAGGCGCTCGCCGCCATGAGGATCGGGATGATGAACGTGTGGTCGCGCTGGGAGATGTCGTTCAGGTAGAGGAACGGCACCCCGCGGAACTCGATCGTGTTCTGGAAGACGAAGAAGAGCGTGATGAAGACCGGCATCGGGATGAGCATCGGCAGGCACCCGGAGAGCGCGCTGAACGGGCTCATGCCGTGCTCCTTGTACACCCGCATCACCTCGGCCTGCATCTTCTGCGGATCGGCCTTGTGCTTGTCCTGCACCGCCTGCAGCTCGGGCTGGATCGCCTGCATCTTCATGCTCGAGCGCATCGCCTTCTGGTTGAACGGCCAGAGCAGCAGGCGCACGGTGATGCCGAAGATCACGAGCACCCAGCCGTACTCGAGGCGCAGCGACTCGTGCATCCAGAGCAGCGCCCGCATCACGATGCGCGCGAACGGCTGCACGAAGCCCTGCAGCCAGCCGCCGTACGGGTTGCTGTGCTCGAAGTCGCGACCGAGCGCCACCAGGCGACGCCACTCCTGCGGGCCGGCGTAGAGCTCGAAGCGGAACTGCCCGTTCTCGAGGCGCTGCCGCACCACCGCGTTCACGTGGCTCTCCACCTTCCCCACGAGCGGCCCGCCGGTCACCTCGGCCTCGTCGAACGGCCGGTCGCCCTCCATGGTGAGGAAGCCGGCCACGAAGAACTTGCTCTTGCTCGCCACCCACGTGAGCGGCCCCTCGACGAGCTGCTTCTCCCCCGGATCGAGCTTGCCGTAGGCGACGCTGGTCGCGTTCTCGCGCGTGGGCTTGGCGGCCACCGCCAGCTGCCGCTGGTCCTCGAGCGTGTCGGCCTCCGCGCTCGCCAGCCCGCTCGGCAGCGCGAACTGCAGCACCGCCGGCGTGGTGAGTCCCGTCACCTGGCCCCCCACGCGTGCGAGGAAGCTGTCGGGGACGAAGGTGTAGGTGATCGCCACGTTCAGCGCGCCCACCGTCGCCGCGTAGCGCACCGTGCGGTCGTCGACGCGCGTGGTCGCGAACGGCACGCGCGAGAGATCGATCGTGCGGTTGCCGGTCGCCTCGCGCAGCACGAGCTGCCACGACATGAGGCGCTCGCCGGCGCGCACCAGCTCCACCGGGCGATCGGTCTTGCCGCGCTCGTCGAGCGCCTTGTACCCGGCGAGCTGCACCGAGACCGGCGCCGCGCCGACGCTCGAGAGCCGCCAGGTCGCGGTGCGCCCGGTGATCGTCGTCGTGTCGATGCCGGTCACCGCGGCCGAGTCGGCGATGGCGGCAGGGCCGACCGTGGTGCCGAGGGTCGTGCCGCCGGTCGCCGCACCCGGCGCGAGCGCTCCCGCGCCACCGGCTGGCGCAGCGACCTTCGCCACGGGCTTCGGCGTCGCCGGCGGGAAGAAGTACTGCGTGAGGCCGATCACCGCCGCCGACAGGGCCAGCGCGAGCAACAGTCGCTTGTTCATGCGGAAGTCAGGAGTGCGCGCCGCGACAGCCGCGTCGCGCGGAGCGCGCGCCGGCGGGGCGTGACGGTGCGTATTGGATTTCGCCGGCCGTGATGCGTCACGGCACGGGATCGTGCCCGCCGGGACGGAACGGGTGGCATCGACGGAACGGGTGGCATCGCGCGATCCGTCGCGCCGCCAGCCAGCCGCCACGCACCACGCCATGCCGCTCGATCGCCTCCACGGCATAGGCCGAGCAGGTGGGAATGTAGCGGCACGAGGCGGGAAAGAGCGGCGAGACGAAGAGCTGGTAGCCGCGCACGAGCGCGATCGCCCCCCAGCGCGCCGCCCCCGAGAGGGAGTGCCCCACGGTCGACAGGATGCCCGTCATGCCGGGGTGCTACCCGGCGCGGCGTCGGCCGGTGCGCCACCGTCGGTGTCGGCGTCACGCGCGTGGGCCGGCGGGGATTCCGTCACCGGTCCGTCGCGCCGCGGCAGCCGGCGCAGCGACCGCACGAGCTCCGCCCGCAGCACGTCGAACGACTGCGCGTAGGCCGG
>JALOPO010000446.1 GCA_025453855.1 Gemmatimonadaceae bacterium | reverse complement strand
GCCCCGAACTCGCCCAGGATCGAGGCGGCGTGCGGGCCGGCGAGGAAGTTGCCGACGTCGACGACGCGCACGCCGTCGAGGGGGCGTGCCCCCGCGTCGGCAGCGGTCGCCGACGGGGCGTCGTGCGCATGGTGCGGCGTCGTCACGGTTGCATCCCGCTCGTCCCCTCCCGGGCTCACGCGTGCTCCACAGGTCGCGACCAGGGCGGAGGACGCGTGCCGGTCTTCCCGCCCCAGCCTCATCAACGCACCATTCCGCCGGAGGTGCCCATCGGCGCATGACCCACCGCTGCCCGCGGCATCGCCGCGCGCCGCTCCGCATGTCCGACGCCCCGCCCGACCTTCGCGCCTGGATCGGCCGCACCGAGACGGTCGTCGACTCGCTCGCCCCGGAGCAGGCCCGCGCCGCCGCGGCGCTCTTCGATCGCGACGACGCGCTGGTGACCGGCGCGCCGCTCCCGCTCCCCTGGCACTGGTTCCACTTCCTGCCACGCGCCGCGCAGCGCGACCTCGGCAACGACGGTCACCCGCGACTCGGCGGCTTCATGCCACCGGTGCCGTACCCGCGGCGCATGTTCGCCGGCGCGCGGATCACCGTGCACCGGCCGCTCCGCATCGGCGTCCCCGCGGTGCGCACGGGGACGATCCGTGATGTCGTGCTCAAGCAGGGGCGGAGCGGCGCGCTGGCCTTCGTGACGGTGCGCTACACGTTCCATCAGGACGACGTGCTCTTGCTGGAAGAGGAACAGGACATCGTCTACCGCGAGCCCGGCGCCGCGGTGCCGCTCCCGGCGATCCACCCGCCGACACCACTCGCGGACGATGTGTGGTCACGCACCCTCGTCGCCGACTCGCGCCTCCTCTTCCGCTTCTCGGCGCTCACCTTCAACGCGCACCGGATCCACTACGATCGCGACTACGCGCGCGACGTCGAAGGCTACCCCGCGCTGGTCGTGCACGGGCCGCTCACCGCCATGCTCCTGCTCGATCTCGTGCGCCGCCACGAGGCGCGCCCGGTGGTCGGCTTCTCGTTCCGCGGCCTCGCGCCGCTCTTCGACGGGGTGCCGATCCGGTTGGTGGGGCGCGCCGAGGGCGACGTGGTGGGGCTGGAGGCGCAGGGGCCGGATGGCGCGGTGGCGCTGGCGGCGGAGGCGCGGCTGGGAGGGTGACGGCTGTGGCGGTGCCCCGAGGGCGCGGTGCCCGGACGGCGCCGCTACCTTTGGCCCTTTCCCGGACGCGCCCTCCGTCGCGCGCGCCACGCACGTCCGGCGCCCATCCGCTCCGCCCATGGCCGCTTCGCTCCGCTCCGCCCGTCCGCACCGCGACTTCCTCGACATCCGCGACTTCACGCGCGACGAGACGCTCGCCCTCTTCGCGCTCGCCGAGCGGATGCGCACCGGCACCTACCGCGGCACCCCCATGCAGGGGCGCGCCCTCGCGATGCTCTTCATGAAGGCGAGCACGCGCACCCGCGTCTCGTTCGAGGTCGGCGCCATCCAGCTCGGCGGGAGCGCGCACTTCCTCTCGCCCCGCGACGTGCAGCTCGGCCGAGGCGAGCCGATCGCCGACACCGCGCGCGTCCTCGCGCGCTACGTGCACGGCATCATGATCCGCACCTTCGCGCACGCCGACCTGGTGGAGCTCGCCGAGCACGCCGACGTCCCCGTCATCAACGGCCTCACCGATCTCTCGCACCCCTGCCAGGTGCTCGCCGACGTGCTCACCATCCGCCAGCACCTCGGCGCCGACGACCCGCATCCGGTGGCCTGGATCGGCGACGGCAACAACATGGCCAACGCCTGGATCGAGGCCGCGGCGCTCCTCGGCTTCCCGCTCCGCCTCGCCTGTCCCGACGGCTTCGACCCCGACGCGACCTACCTCGCCCGCGCGCAGGGCGAGGGCGCCGACGTGCAGCTGGTGCGCGATCCGCGCGAGGCGGTGCGCGACGCGCGCGTCGTCACCACCGACGTCTGGGCGAGCATGGGGCAGGAAGACGAGCAGCTCGTCCGCGCACGCGCCTTCGCCGGCTACACCGTCGACGAGCAGCTCATGGCCGCCGCCGCCGACGACGCGATCTTCCTCCACTGCCTCCCCGCGCATCGCGGCGAGGAGGTGACGGCGAGCGTGATCGACGGCCCGCAGAGCCGCGTCTGGGACGAGGCCGAGAACCGCCTCCACATCCAGAAGGCGATCATGGCGGTGCTCATCGGCGACGAACCGCTGCTCGACGACTGATGCGCCACGCCGTCCATCGCGACGCGACGCCGCGGCTCGGCGCACCGAACTCGCGCGCTGGGCGTCATGGTGCATGCATGGCGCGCCCGGCAGCCATCGCGCTCGCCCTCGTCACGCCGTCGCTCGCACCGGCGCAGGGCGCCCCGTCGCCGCTCGCTTCGCGCGTCACGGCCATCGTCATCGCTCGTGCCACCATCGTCGACGTCGAGTCGGGCCGCCTGCTGCGCGACCGCAGCATCGTCGTGCGCGACGGCCGCATCGCGCGCATCGTCGCCGGGCTCCCGCACGACGTCGCCGCCGACACCACGCTCGCGCGCGTCGACGGGACGGGGAAGTTCGTCATCCCCGGCCTCTGGGACATGCACGTGCACGCCGCGCAACCGGGGCTCGGCGAGGCCTACCTCCCGCTCTTCGTCCCGACCGGCGTGACCGGCATCCGCGACATGTACGGCACCGCAGAGGGCGCGGCGATCGTGCGGCGTGCGGTGCGCGAGGGCGCGCAGCCGTGGCCGCGCATCGTCGCCGCCACGCGCCTCGTCGATGGCGATCCGCCCATCTGGCCCGGCTCGCGCATCGCCATGGGCCGCGTGGGCCGGCATCGCGACGCGCGCGAGGGAGCGCGGCATCCCCTTTCTCGGCCACGTCCCCGTCGCCGTCACGGTGCGCGAGGCGAGTGATGCGGGGCAGCGCAGCATCGAGCACCTCTCGCGCTTCGACTATGCCTGCCAGCGCGACGAGCGTGCGGCACGCGCACGTCGCGACGCGATCGCGAAGGACACCGGTGTCGCCGGCGCCCTCGCCCGCATCACGCTCGCCGATTCGCTCTGGGCCGCCGCCGACACCGCGCAGTGCGGCGGGCTGTACGCGCGTCTCGTGCGCAACGGCACCTGGCAGGTGCCGACGCTCACCGTCCTCCGTGCCATCGCCACCCTCGACGACACCACCCAGCTCGCCGATCCGCGGCTCCGCTACATCCCGAAGTTCTTCACCATGTCGTGGAACCCGCGCATGGACTTCCGCTTCCGCACGCGTCCGCCCGAGTACTGGCCGAGCGCACGACGCGCGTGGGCGGGGCAGCAGGCGATCGTGCGCAACATGCTCCGGGCCGGCGTCCCGATGCTCGCCGGTACCGACGTCGC
>JALOPO010000445.1 GCA_025453855.1 Gemmatimonadaceae bacterium | reverse complement strand
CTCGTCGAGGATCACACCGGCAAGCCCGAGGCGGCCGAGCGGCTCGCGCGGGTGCTCGGCGGCGCGGAGGTGGAGCGCGGCGAGCCGCATCCGCGGTACGTGGACGTCACGGTGCATCTCGGCCGTGCATGGCAGCCGCCACCCGGGAGCTTCCGGCCCTAGCGCTCCACGCGGCACGCGCGCGGTCGAGTCGGTCCACGCTGCGGCTGGTGTGCGACCGCAGCGTGGGCGGCGATCAGCGTGCGCCCTGCGGCGTTGGCTCCGCCACGGCAACTGTCGGCAACGCGCGCCGCCCGATCTTCTCCACCCGCAACTGTCCGCACGCCGCCGCAATGTCCAGGCCGCGGCTGCGGCGCACCGCCACCTCCACCCCGGTCGCCCGCATCCACGCCGCGAACTCGGCGATGCGCCCCTTCGGCGTGGGCGTGAAGCCCATCGACCCGCCCGGATGCAGCGGGATCAGGTTCACGAAGGCGCGGCACTCCTTCGCCCGACCCGCCGGGATGCAGCGGGATCAGGTTCACGAAGGCGCGACACTCCTTCGCCAGCGCCGCCAGCGCGATCGCGTGCGTCCGCGCGTCGTTCACGCCGCCGAGCATCACGTACTCGAACGTCACGCGCCGGTCGAAGGCGCTCGCGGCCGCGATCACGTCGGCGAGCGGATACTTCGTGTTCACCGGCATCAGCTCCTGGCGCAGCACATCCGTGGGCGCGTGGATCGAGATCGCGAGGCGGAACTGCTCGGGGCGCTCACGGTGCTCACCGTGATGTGGCGCGCCCCGATGCCGAAGCCGTCGGGGCTGTTGAGGATCGTGAGCGTCGGGTCGACCGCCTTCCAGTTCATGAGCGGCTCGCCCATCCCCATGAAGACGATGTTCGTCGCCCGCACCGGCGGATCGAGCAGCGCGAGCTCGCGCACCTGTCCCGCGATCTCGTGCGGCAGGAGGTTGCGCTGGAAGCCCATCGCCCCCGTGGCGCAGAAGGCGCACTTGAGGGCGCAGCCGGCCTGCGACGAGATGCAGAACGTCATCCGGTCGCCGTCGGGGATCGCCACCGTCTCGATCGCCTGGCCGTCGGCGAGCGTGAACAGGAACTTCTCGGTCCCGTCGGTCGACGCCTGCCGCGCGGTGAGCGCGAGCCGCGGGAGCGAGAACCGCTCCGCGAGCGCGCTGCGCAGTGCGGCCGGGAGTTCGCGCATGGCGTCGAAGTCGGACGCCGGCTGCTGCCAGAGGCGCCGCACCACCTGGCCCACGCGATACGAGGGGTGGCCGAGCTCGCGCATCGCCGCGGCGAGCGACTCGGCGGCAGCGGCGGGGGTCAGGTCGAGCAGGTTCACGCGGTCGGGCATCGGGCGCTCCATGATCATCGGCAATTCTACACCGATCCGGCCGCGGGAGCCCGCTCGCGGCCCGGCAAGCGGTTGTCGTTACGTGACTTGGAGCCAACGCGCCGGAGTGGTTCGAGGGTCCCGCCCCGACTAGCTTTGCCGGGGTGACCGCCCCGACCGGCTCCGGCCAGCTCGCCGACCTGCTCACCGCCGACCGCGTGAAGGTGCCCCTCGCCGCCTCGTCCAAGGACGAGGTGCTGCGCGAGCTCGTCGCGCTCGCGGCGCCGCATGCCGACGCCGCGGCCCGCGATGCCATCACGGACGCCGTGCGCGAGCGCGAGCGGCTGCTGAGCACCGGGATCGGTGGCGGGATCGCCATCCCGCACGGGCGCACGCCGGCCGTGGAAGCGCTCACGCTCGCGGCCGGGGTGACACGGGCGCCGATCCCGTTCGATGCGCTCGACGGGCAACCGGTCTCGCTCTTCTTTCTCCTCCTCGGCCCGGAGCACGTCGCCGGCGCGCACGTGAAGGCGCTCGGCCGCATCTCGCGGCTGCTGCGCCACGAGTCGGTGCGCATCGCGCTGCAGCAGGCCCCCGACGCGCGCGCCTTCCTCGAGCGCCTGAGCGGGGCGGAGGCGGCCTGACGACGCTCTCGTCGGACCGGCCCGCGTCGACGGTGCCGGTCCCGCCGGCCGCGCGTTGGTGGCGCTGGCTCGCTCCCGCGTTCGTCGCCGCGGCGATCCTCGTCATCACGTCGTGGCCCACGCCGCCCATGCCCCCCGGGCAGTGGGACAAGGTCATCCACGCCTCGGCGTACGCGACGCTCGGCCTCGCGACCGGGTGGGCCGCACGACCGGGATCGCTGCGCGCGTGGCTCCGGCTGGCGATCGCCGTGTCGGCGTTCGGCGCGCTGGACGAGCTGCACCAGCGCTGGATCCCGGGACGGTCCGCCGATCCCTTCGACTGGCTCGCGGACACCTCCGGTGGCGCGATCGGGTTGGCCATCATGACGGCGCGACGCACGCGCCAGGAGACCGAGTGACCTCGAGCACGTTCGCGACCTCGCGCCGCACGCACCTGTGCGGTGAACTGCGCAGCAGCCACGCCGGGAGCACCGTGCGCCTCGGCGGCTGGGTGCATCGCGCGCGCAGCCTGGGGGCGATCGTCTTCGTCGACCTGCGCGACCGCGCGGGGCTCGTGCAGGCCGCGTTCGATCCGCGCTGGACGCCGGCCGAGGTGATCGAGGCCGCGAACCGGCTCGGGGCCGAGACGGTGATCGAGGTCGAGGGGGCGGTGGCCGAGCGCCCCGCCGAGATGCGCAACGCGGAGCTCGCGACGGGCGACATCGAGGTGCAGGTCACGGCGCTGCGCGTGGTGGGGCCGGCCGCCACGCCGGCGATCCCGGTGGCGCGCGGCAAGGGCGAGAAGCTGGCCGCCGAGGAGCTGCGCCTCAAGCACCGCATCCTCGACCTGCGCCGCAGCGAGCTGCAGGACAACCTCGTGCTCCGGCACCGGCTGCTGCAGGTCGCGCGTCGCACGCTGAGCGACGCCGGCTTCCTGGAGATCGAGACGCCGATCCTCACCAAGACGACGCCCGAGGGGGCGCGCGACTACCTGGTGCCGAGCCGCGTGCATCCGGGCGAGTTCTACGCGCTCCCGCAGTCGCCGCAGATCTACAAGCAGCTCCTGATGGTCGCCGGCTACGATCGCTACTTCCAGATCGCGCGCTGCTTCCGCGACGAGGACCTGCGCGCCGATCGCCAGCCCGAGTTCACGCAGATCGACCTCGAGATGGCGTTCGTCACGCAGGCCGACGTGCTGGCGGTGATCGAGCGGGTGCTCGTCGCGCTGTGGCGGGAGGGCGGCCACGAGATCGCGGCGCCCTTCCCGCATCTCTCGTGGCACGAGGCGATGGCGCGCTTCGGGATCGACAAGCCCGACCTGCGCTTCGGCTGGGAGATCGAGGACTGGACGGCGCACGTGCAGTCCGACGCCGCGGCGTTCGTGCACGACGG
>JALOPO010000444.1 GCA_025453855.1 Gemmatimonadaceae bacterium | reverse complement strand
TACGCGCGCTTCGCCACCCGATGACCACGCCCGCCGCCCTCGTCACCCCCGTGCCGCGCCTCGCCGCGGCGCGCGGCCCGCTCGTCGTCACCGCCCTCGCCGCGCTGCTCGCCCTCCTCGTCGTCGCGTCGCTCACCTGGGGGCAGGTGCACATCCCCCTCGACCAGCTGCTCGACGCCGTCACCGCTCGCGAGTCCCCCGCCGCCCGCATCATCATCGAACTCCGGCTCCCGCGCATCCTCGCCGCCATCTTCGGCGGCGCCGCGATCGCCACCGCGGGGCTCCTGCTCCAGGCGCTCTTCCGCAATCCGCTCGCCGACAGCTGGTCGCTCGGCCTCACCGCCGGCGGGCAGTTCGGCGCCGCGCTCGTCGTCGCCGGCGGTGGCATCGCCTTCGCCTCGAGCGAGGTGGCGTGGCTCCGCGTCTTCGGTGGGCTCTCGCTCGTGGCCGGCGCGGTGCTCGGCACCGTCGCCGTCGCCATCGGCATGGGCGTCATGGCACGGCGGGTCGGCTCCATCACGCTCCTCGTGCTCGGCCTCATGCTCGGCTTCCTCGCGCAGGGGCTCATGAGCGTCGTGCTCCACTTCACCAACCAGGGGCGCGCCCGGATCTTCGCGTCGTGGAACGACGCCACCTTCGCCGGCGTGCAGCGCGCCGACCTGCTGCCGTACCTGGCGCCGATCGTCGTCGGCATCGTCGTCACGGCGCTCGTCCTCAAGCCGCTCTCGGCGCTCCTCCTCGGCGAGTCGTACGCGCGGAGCCTCGGGGTCGACATCGTGCGCCTGCGGCGCGTCGCGCTCGGCGCCGCCATCCTCCTCGCCGCGCCGGTCACCGCCTACTGCGGGCCGCTCGTCTTCCTCGGGCTCATCGTGCCGCACCTCGCACGCGGCCTCCGCGGCACCGCCCAGCTGGCGCCACTCCTCCCCGTCGTCCTCCTCGGCGGCGCGCTCGTGGCGCTCGCCGGCGACTTCGTGGTGCACCTGCCGTGGGAGCAGCACTTCCTGCACCTCAACGCGATCCTCGCCGTGATCGGGGCGCCGGTGGTGATCGTCCTCCTCCTCGTCGCGCGATCCATGCGCCTCGGCGCCTGACGATGCTCCACGCGCGCGCCCTCGCCATCGGCCACGTCGCCGCACGCCCCCTCGTCGCCGTGCCCGCGCTCGCCGTGCGTCCGGGCGAGTTCATCTGCCTCCTCGGTCGCAACGGCATCGGGAAGACGACGCTCCTGCGCACGCTGGCCGGACTGCACCCGCCGCTCGCGGGCGAGATCCGCCTCGACGACACGCCGCTCGAGCGCCTCGCCCCGGTGCTCCGCGCGCAGCGCATCGCCGTCGTCCTCACCGACCGCGTCGCGATGCCCGGGCTCTCCGCGCGCGACGTCGTCGAGCTCGGGCGCCTCCCGTACACGTCGTGGCTCGGCACCCTCGCCCCCGACGATCATCGCGTCGTCGACGAGGCGCTCCGCCTCGCGGGCGTCGAGGCGCTCGCGCTGCGCGGCATCGACGACCTGAGCGATGGCGAGCGGCAGCGCGTGCTCATCGCGCGTGCACTGGCGCAGCGTCCGTCGCTCCTCCTCCTCGACGAGATCACCGCCTTCCTCGACCTGCCGAACCGGGTCGCGGCGATGCTCCTCCTGCGCCGCCTCGCGCGCGAGCACCGTTGCGCCGTCGTGCTCTCGAGCCATGACCTCGAGCTCTCGCTGCAGCTCGCCGATCGCCTCTGGCTCCTCCCCGGCGACGGCCGGCTCATCGACGACGTGCCCGAGGCGGTCGCCCTCGCCGGCGCGATCGGGGCCGCCTTCGATCAACCGCACGTGCGCTTCGCCATCGAGACCGGCGCCTTCGCGCTCGCCGAGGGTGACGCGGCGACGGTGCTCGTCGAGGGTGACGAGCCGGCCCGCTTCTGGACGGCGCAGGGCGCGCGTCGGCTCGGGTGGCGCACGGTGTCGCGTGACGCGGACACGTCGGCGGGAAGCGTCGCATCGTTCGACGCGCGCGTCGAGGTGCGGCGCGAGGGGACGTCCTACCGGTGGCGGATTGCCGACGGGCGGGGACGCCATGAGTGCGACGCGCTCGGCGAGGCGCTCGCCCGTCTGGCCGCCCCGCACGGCGCGCGGCGCGTGGCATGACGCCAGCGGCGTCGCTCGTGATCGGAACCGCGGCGTGGTACGCGCACGGAGACCAGCGATTCGAGACGCCGAGGATGGCCGGAGCGAGCGGCATCGCGTCGAGCACGCGGTCGTCGCGTGTGCGCCGCCGACAGCGCGGTGCCCCTCGATCGGCGCGCGGCGCGAACCCCGGCGCGGCCAGCCGGCGTATCGGGTCGTGCGAGCGCGCATCGGTCGTGACCGGGACGATGACTCCGTCCGAGATGCCGACCGCCTCGGCGAGCGTGCAGAACGGGACGCCGGGCGTCAGGACCAGCTGGAGCGCGACGGCGGCATCGTGCGAACGGAGCATCGGTGGGGACGTTCACGGTTCCTGAACCATGATCGCGACCGGTCCGGTCTCCCGTCGTTTCGTGGCTCGCGCGCGTCCTCGGCAACCACGACACACAAGAAAGGACGGCGGTCAACGCCTGAGCGCTGACCGCCGC
>JALOPO010000443.1 GCA_025453855.1 Gemmatimonadaceae bacterium | reverse complement strand
GAGATCATCCGCGGCGCCGGGGGCGAGCGCATGGGGCGGTGGCACTCGCGCGTGCGCGGCCTCCCCGAATACGGCGGCGAGCTCCCGGTGGCCGCGCTGGCCGAGGAGATCGAGACGCCCGGCGAGGGGCAGGTGCGCGCGCTCGTCACGCAGAGCGGCAACCCGGTGCTCTCCTCGCCCAACGGCGCGCGGCTCGAGCGCGCGCTGGCGACGCTCGCGCACTACGTGGCGATCGACTTCTACCTCAACGAGACGACGCGCCACGCGCACGTGATCCTCCCGCCCACCGGGCCGCTCGAACGCGAGCACTACGACCTGGTCTTCAATGCGCTGGCGGTGCGCAACGTCGCCAAGTACTCGCCGGCGCTGCGCAAGCGCGATCGCGACGCGCGCCACGACTGGGAGATCCTCGGCCAGCTCACCGAGCGGATCACGCTCGGCCGGCGCTCGCGCTGGCAGGGGCGCGTGATGCGCACGCTCGGCCCGCGCCGCCTGCTCGACCTCGCGCTGCGCACCGGCGCGTACGGCGCGGGGATCGTCGCGCGCGGCAAGGGTGGGCTCACGGTGAAGGCGCTCGAGCAGGCGCCGCACGGCGTCGACCTCGGGCCGCTGCGCCCCGCCTTCCCGGAGCGGCTGCGCACGGCGGGGAAGCGCGTCGTGCTCGCCCCCGCACCGCTGGTGGCCGACGTGGCGCGCCTCGCGGCGTGGCTGGCCGAGCACGACGCCGCGCGCGCCGTGATGCCCGATGCGCTGGCGCTCATCGGGCGGCGCGCGCTGCGCAGCAACAACTCGTGGATGCACAACAGCGCGCGCCTGGTGCGCGGCCGCGACGGCTGCACGCTCCACATGCACCCGCACGACGCGACCGCGCGCGGCCTCGCCGACGGCGAGCGCGTGACGGTGACGTCGCGCACCGGCAGCGTGACGGTGGCGGTCGAGGTCACCGAGGCGATCATGCCCGGCGTGGTCAGCCTCCCGCACGGGTGGGGGCACACGCGCGCCGGCACGCGGCAGGAGGTCGCGGCCGCGCACGCCGGCGCGAGCATCAACGACCTCACCGACGAGCAGCGCATCGACGCGCTCTGCGGCAACGCGGCGTTCAGCGGGACGCCGGTGCGGGTCGCGCGGGCCTGATCGACGCGCGGGCCTGGTCGACGCGCGGGCCCGGTCGACGCGCAACCTGCGCGGTGCCCGCGCCGTAGGGGGGCGCATGCATCGTCGCTCGGCGGCGCCCGCGAGGCGCGCACGGCACGGAACGTCAGCGATCCACCACTCGCCCCACCGCACGCACCACCCGTGTCGGGTGCCGGTGCCGGTGCGCGGCGCGCGCGGGCATGGTCGCCACTCCTTCTCACGAACGAGTGTCGCCATGCCCGGTTCTCGCGCCCTGTCCCGTCCCCGATCGCCCCGCCCCCTGCACCACGTCGCCGGCGTCGCCGGCCTCACCCTCCTCGCGACCGCGTGCGCGTCGCGCGCGACGATGCGCGCCACGCACGACGCCGCCGCGAGCGCCGCGACGCCGGCCGTCGCGGCATCGACCGCCGCACCGGGCACGCCCGGCGCCGGATGCGCGCATCCGCGGCGACCGCCTCCCGCGCGGCGACTGGCGCTGGACGCTCCGCGGCCCGGGCCCCAACGGACAGGTCGGCGACATCGGCACGCAGCGCGAGGTGCTGCGCGACATCACCTGGAACGGGCGCCCCGCGCTGCTGCGCGAGATGACGATGCAGATGCAGGGCTTCACGCTCGTCGACTCGACGATCACCGATCGCGTGACGCTCGCACCGCTCGCGCATCGCGGCCGCAATCCGCGACGTGCGCTCGCGCTCGACTTCGCGGGGGCGCGCGTCACCGGGACGATGACGCCCGTCGGCGCGGCGCCGGTGCCGATCGATCGCACCACGCCCGAGCCGGGCTTCGACTCGAGCGGCTTCGACCAGATCGCGCCGGCGCTGGGACTGCGCGCGGGCGAGTCGGTGCGCCTCCCGGCCTTCGTCTACGAGAAGCCGGCGCTGCAGTGGTACGTGGTGCGCGCGACCGCCGGTGCCGACGGCACGCTGCGCCTCGAGATCGCCGAGGATGCCGGGGTGCCGTTCGCGCGGCTGCACATCGATCCCGCGACGCGGCGCACGCTCGACTATGCCTTCGTCTTCCCCAACGGCCGCACGCTCGATCGTGTCCCCTGAGCTGTCGCTCGACGCCGCGCCGACCGCCGACGCGCCACCGCGCGCCGGGGTCGCGTGGCGCCCGCTCCTCGTCGCGAGCCTCGTGCTCGCGGCACTGGCGACCGCCGCCTCGGCCGTCGCCTACGCGGCGCGCGGCGACGACTCGCCGGCGAGCTTCGTCGCCTTCCAGTTCGTCTCGTGGCTCTGGTGGGTGCTCGTCGCCCCGGTGGTGCGGATCGCGGTGCGGCGCGCACCGCTGGCGACGATGCGCCGCTCGCGCCGCGCGCTGCTGCGCGTCGTCGGCGTGCACCTCGCGACCGCCACCGCGCTCGCGCTGCTGCACGCGGTCACGATGGCGCTGGTGATGATCGCCGTCTCGACGCGTGCCTCGTCGGCCGGTTGGGCGATGCTGGCGGGATCGTACCTCATCGCGCAGTGGCCGTACGAGCTCCTCGGCTACGTGGCGGTGGCCGGCGCGTGGCATGCGGCATCGCTCGCCGGTGTGCTGCGCGAGCGCGAGGCGAGTGCGGCGCGCCTCGAGGCGCAGCTCGCGACGGCGCAGCTCTCGGCGCTCACCATGCAGCTGCAGCCGCACTTCCTCTTCAACACGCTGCAGGGGATCGCCACGCTCGTCGAGGACGACCCGGGGGCCGCGCGCGCGCTCCTGCACCGCCTCGCCGCGCTGCTTCGCACGCTCCTCGACGCCGGGGCGACGCCCGAGGTGCCGCTCGAGCACGAGCTGGCGATCGTCACCGAGTATCTCGCCATCGAGCGCACGCGGTTCCCCGATCGCCTGGTGGTGCGCAGCACCGTCGACGACGCGGTGCGCGAGGCGCTCGTGCCGGTGCTCCTGCTGCAGCCGATCGTGGAGAACGCCATCCGCCACGCGGTCGCCCCGCGCGTCGCGCCGACGACGATCGCCATCGAGGCGCGGCGCGATGGCGATGGCCTCGTGATCACCGTCACCGACGATGGCGCCGGCTTCGCGCCCGGCGAGGTGACGCCGCTCCATCTCCTCGCGGTCGGGCGCGAGGCGGTGCGTGGCGCACGACGGCGCGGCCTCGGTCTCGCGAACACCCGCGCGCGCCTCGCGCAGCGCCACGGCGAGCGTGCGCGCCTCACCATCGACTCCACGCTCGGCCGCGGCACGCGCGTCACGCTCCGCCTCCCACTCACCCCCGCGCCATGACGCCATCGCTCCGCGTCCTCGTCGCCGACGACGAACCGCTCGTGCGCCGCGGGCTGCGCGCCGCGCTCGGCCGCCTCGATCCGCCGGTCGACGTGGTCGGCGAGGCGCGCCACGGCGACGAGGCGATCGCCGCCGTCGCCGCCCTCGATCCCGACGTGATCCTGCTCGACGTCGAGATGCCCGGCACCGACGGCATCGCGGTGGCGCGCACCATCGCTGCCGCCGGCCGGCCGGCGATCGTCTTCGTGACCGCGTTCGACCGCTTCGCCGTCGAGGCCTTCGCGCTGCATGCCGTCGACTACCTGCTCAAGCCGGTGGACGATGCGCGACTCGCGACCGCGATGGCGCGCGTGGCGCTGCGGGCCGCGCCGCGCGACGACGTGGCCGACCGCGATGCCGTCACGCGCATGGACCGGCTGCTGTCGGCGCTCGGCGCGCGCGCCGGCGACCCACGGCCGTCGCGCCCGCAGCACCTCCTCGTGCGCACGGGCGGCTCGCTGCATCTCGTGGCCGTGCGCGACATCGAGTACTGCAGCGCCGACGGCAACCACGTGCGGCTGCACACCGCGGCCGGGTCGCACCTGTTGCGCGCGACGCTCGTGGGCGTGGAGGCGACGCTCGACCCCGCGCGCTTCGTGCGCATCCACCGCTCGACACTGGTGGCGCTCGATCGCGTGGCCTCGCTGCACCCGCTGCCGAGCGGTGATTGCACGGTGCGGCTGCGCAGCGACGGTCACGCTCGCGCGGCGGCACCGCGCGGCGTTCGAGGCGCGGGTGGGGCTCATCGGCTGAGGGCGCACGTCGCGCACGGCACGCACGGCACGCACGTCACGCACGTCCGCACGTCCGCACGTCCGCACGGCGGCACGGCGGCACGTCCCCACGTCCGCACGTCCGCACGGCGGCACGGCGGCACGTCCCCACGTCGGGGGCACACCCCACAGCACGGCACGCCATCGCACGGCGGCGCAAACACCTGATCCCGCCGCGCGCCTGACGGAATCGTGAATGCCGCGCTCAAGTAACGAGCGTTCCCACCGAGACCGTCAGGCGTTCGCCCGACTTCGCACCGCGCGAGGCCCGGACAACGCCCGGACGCAGGTCGCGTCCGGCTCACTCGGCCGGCCCCGCGATGATGCGCATCCCCGCCCTCCGTTCCC
>JALOPO010000442.1 GCA_025453855.1 Gemmatimonadaceae bacterium | reverse complement strand
CGCGTGACGGTGATGAACGCGTGCCCCGCGTCGAGCGCGTCGAGCGCCGGCGCATGCACGCTCGCCGGTGGCGCAGGCTCGACGAGCAGCTCCACGACGCCCTCGCAGCCGACGCCGAGGTCCCACGCCGCGATCTCGTCGCTCCCGCCGCAGTAGCGTCGGCGTTCGGCGACGCCGCTCGCGATCACCCGCGCCGCGACCTCGCGCACGTCGGCCTCGAGGCAGCCGCCGCTCACGTTCCCGGCGCTGCTGCCATCCGCCGCCACCGCCAGCTTCGCCCCTTCGTGCCGGTACGCCGATCCCTGCACGCGCACCACCGTCGCCAGCGCGCTCGCGACCCCATGCGCGTGCCAGCGCGCGAGCTCCCGCAGCACCTGGTGCGTCTCCATCCACTGCTTCATCGACGTGCCGTCAGCTCCACGACAGGTCGTGCTTCGAGAGCGGGAGCGAGCGCACGCGCCTGCCGGTGGCGGCGAAGATCGCGTTGCAGAGCGCCGGCACCACCGGCGGGAGCGCCGGTTCACCCAGGCCCGTGACCGGGTTGTCGGTGATGCGGAAGTGCACCTCCACCGGCGGCGCCTGCGCGATGCGCAGGAGCGGGAAGTCGTGGAAGTTCGACTGCCGCACCGCACCGCCGTCCACGGTGATCTCCTGCGCGAGCGCCTCGCTGATCCCGTCGAGCACCGACCCCTGCACCTGGTTCAGCGCGCCGCTCGGGTTGATGATGTGCGCCCCCACGTCGCCGGCGACCCACACTTTGTCGACCGTGAGCTGTCCCGCACGCATGACCGTGGCCCGCACCACCTCGGCGAAGTAGCCGCGATGGCTGTAGTGGAAGGCGACGCCCATCCCCGTCCCCTTCGGCAGCGTCGCCTTGCCCCAGCCGCTCTTCTCGGCCACCAGCCGGAGCACGCCGGCCATGCGGGCCGCATCGAGCGCCCCCTTGCCCTCGTCGAGCGGCGTGCGCGCGAGCAGCGCGAGGCGGAACTCCACCGGATCACGACGCGCCGCGTGCGCGAGCTCGTCGATGAAGCTCTGCATGACCCACGAGAGCGCGTTGCTCCCCGGGGCGCGCAGGAAACCCGTCGGCACGCCGAGCGGCATGCGCGAGACGCCGAGCGTGAAGTGCGGGACGAAGAGCGATGGGAACTCGGTGGGCGAGATCCCGGCGCTCGGCACGAAGCTCTCGCCCTCGCCGAAGGTGACGAAGTGGTTCTCCCATGCCGTGAGCGTGCCCGTCGCATCGACGCCGCCGCGCAGCCGGTGCCACCCGGCCGGGCGGTAGAAGTCGTGGCGGATGTCGTCCTCGCGCGTCCAGAGGAGCTTCACCGGCGCCCCTGCTTCCTTCGCGATCGCCGCCGCCTCGACCATGTAGTCGTTGTTGAGCCGGCGCCCGAAGCCCCCGCCCGATCGCATGATGTGGATCGCGATGTCGGATTCGGCGACGCCGAGCGTCTTGGAGACGAGCACGCGCCCCGGCTGCGGATTCTGCGTCGGCGCCCAGATCTCGAGCTTGCCGCCGTCCCAGCGCGCCGTGCAGTTCATCGGCTCGAGCGGCGCGTGCGCGAGGAAGGGATACTCGTACGTCGCCTCGACCGTCGCCGCCGCGCCGGCGAGCGCGGTGCCCACGTCGCCGTCGCTGCGCAGCACCTTCTGCGGCGCGCCGGACAGGAGCTCGGTGGCGCGCGCCGTCATCGTCGCGCTCGACTGCTGCGCGGTGGGATGCGTCCCCCATTCGACGCGGAGCTTCGACCGCGCCGACTTCGCCGCCCACCACGTGTCGGCGACGATCGCCACACCGGGCAGGAGCCCCGCGAGCTGCGTCCCGCCGGCGATCACGAAGGCGTGCTTCACGCCCGGCAGCGCACGGATCTCGTCGAGGTTCGCCTTCGCGACCGTCGCACCGAAGACGGGCGCCTTCTCGAACGTCGCGTGGAGCATCCCCGGCACCGTGACGTCGATGCCGAAGAGCGGCTGGCCGGTGACGATCTTCCGGTTGTCGACGCCGCCGATCGCGGTGCCGATGAGGCGGAACTCCTTCGGATCCTTGAGGGCGACCGTCTTGAGGTCCGGCGGCGGGAGCGTGGCCGCGCGCGCGACGAGCGAGCCGTAGCTGGCGGTGCGCTTCGTGGCGGCGTGCATCACCGTCCCCGCCCGGGTCGTGCACTCGCTCGCGGGCACGTTCCACTGCTGCGCGGCCGCGGCGACGAGGAGCTGTCGTCCGGCGGCCCCCGCGCGACGCAGCGGCTCCCAGTTCACCGGCGTCGCCGTCGAGCCGCCGGCCACCTGGCGCCCGTACTTCGTCTCGTCGGCCATCGCCTGCTCGATGCGGATCTGCCGCCACTCCACGTCGAGCTCCTCGGCGACGAGCATCGGGAGCATCGTCTTGATCCCCTGCCCAACCTCGGGGTTCTTGGCGATGATCGTGATCTCGCCCGCCGGCGTGATGCGGATGAAGGCGTTCGGGGTGAAGTCGCCGTCGGCATCGCGCCACGGCGTGCCCGCCGCCGCGGCCTGCGCCACGCGCCCGAAGTCGAGCCAGGTGCCGAGGAGGAGCGCGCCACCGGCGAGCGAGGTGACGCGCAGGAAGTCGCGGCGCGTCGTGGGGGACGTGGGTGCGGTCAC
>JALOPO010000441.1 GCA_025453855.1 Gemmatimonadaceae bacterium | reverse complement strand
GTCGTCGCGCCGGGGGTCGCGCCCGGCGTGCAACGCACGGTGCAGGTGCGCGGCGGCGTCGGTCATGCGCCGCTCGTGCTCACGGTGACGACCGGCACCGGCGTGAGCGATGCACGGATCGCCGATGCGGCGCTCGCGGCGATCCGCACGCGGCTCGCGCTCTCCCACGGCTCGGCGGCACGCGTGCAGGTGATGGACGACGATCGCGGCCGTCGTCGCTGGGAGCTGGTGATGCCCGTCGACACCGATGACGTCGCGCCCGCGCAGACCGAGCCCGCGTTCGTGATGCCGCGCGGTCCGGTGGCGCGCGACTTCCGCGGGGCGCAGCTGCGGCTCGCACTCGTGGCCGCCGCGCTTCTCGGGCTGAGTGTGGCGCGCACCTCGGGCGACCTGCGCGCGGCCGCCGCCGCCGCGTCGCTCGAACCCTCCGCGGCGAGCGTGCTCGCCTTCGCCGCGTGGCGCGCGGTCGGGATTCCGCTCGCGGCGCTCGCCGCGTGGATCGCCGCGGTACGCGCACCGGTGGGCGTCGACGCGCGCCGCTGGCGTGCGCCGCTCGTGCAGGTCGCGGCGCTGGCGGCGGCGATCGGGCTCGCGCTCGCGGCGCGACTCGCCGAGCCGTGGGTGCTGCCGGACATCGTGCGCGCGGCGGCGGCCGTCTGGCCGCGCCGGCTCGAGCTGCGCGCACTCGCGGTGACGGTGACCTTCGTCGCCTTCGCCGTCCTCGCGCACATGGAGGTGCTGGCCGTGCGGCGCCGCGCCGCGGTCGGCGCATGGCGCGCGCTGCGGCGCCGTCGACGCGAGGCCACCGCGCGCCGTCGCGACGCCGAGCTGCGCGCCCTCAACGCCGAGCTCACACCGCACTTCGTGGGCAACGCGCTGCATGCCGCGCTCTCGCTCGTGCGCACCGACGTGCGCGCCGCCGAGCGCGTGCTGCATGCGCTGCGGACGCTCGCCGAGCACGTCACGGAGCGCGTGGGGCTGCGCGAGCTGACGCTGGGCGAGGAGCTCGCCGACCTTGAGCCCTTCGTCGCCATCGAGCGGGCGCGGCTCGGCGGCGCACGCGTGCCGCTCGTGCTCGAGGTCGCGGTGCCGGCGTCGCTCCGCGACTGCGCGGTGCCGCACTTCGTGCTGCAGCCGCTCGTGGAGAACGCCGTGCGCCACGGCCTCGCCCCCACCGCGCGCGGCGGGACGATCGTCATCGCCGCGCGCCGGCAGGGGGACGCGCTGGTGATCGAAGTGCACGACGATGGCGTGGGCCCCGACGCGGTGCGCGCGGTGCGCGGCACGGGGATGGACGCCGGGGCCGGGACGCGCGCGATCCGCGCCCGCCTGGCGGCGCTCTACGGCGCGCAGGCGCGCTTCGAGCTCGAGGCGCGGCCCGAAGGCGGCGCGGTGGCGCGCGTGGTGCTCCCGGCGCGGATGGCGCGCGCCGCGGCGTAGCTTGCGGCATGCCCGGCCCCACCATGCTCGCCACGCCGCCCGTGCCGCTCGTTCCGCCCATGCGCACGCTCGTCGTCGACGACGATGCGCTGGCGCGCGACCGCCTGCGCGCGCTCCTCGCGCACGAAGGCGACGTGCAGGTGGTGGACGAGTGCGGTGACGGCGAGCAGGCCGCGCGGCGCATCGCGTCGCTGCGCCCCGACCTCGTCCTCCTCGACGTGCAGATGCCGCGGCTCGACGGCTTCGGCGTGGTGGAGCGCGTGGGGTCGGCAGCGATGCCGCCGGTGATCTTCGTCTCCGCGTTCGGCCACTTCGCGGTGCGTGCCTTCGAGGCGTTCGCCCTCGACTACGTGCTCAAGCCATACGAGCCGCTGCGCCTGGCGGCGGCGTTGGCGCGTGCCCGCGCGGCGGTGCTCGCCCGGCGCGGCGGCCCGATGCTCGGGAGCGATGCGCGGCTCGCGGCGCTCCTCGCGCAGGTGCAACGCCCCGAGGTGCAGTATCCGGAGTCGCTGGCCGTGAAGCTCGGCGACCAGTACCACGTGGTGCGCGTGTCGGACATCGACTGGATCGAGGCCGACGGCAACCACGCACGCCTGCACCTGCAGCAACGGCCGCGGCTCATCGCCAAGTCGCTCGCGACGCTCGAACGCCAGCTCCTCGACCCGGCGCGCTTCGTCCGCGTGCACCGCGGCGCGATCGTGAACGTGGAGAAGATCGTCGCCGTCGAGCCCCTCTTTCACGGTGACGCGGCGCTCGTGCTGCGCGACGGCACGCGCGTCGACTGCAGCCGGCGCTTTCGCGATCGGCTGCAGGGCCGGCTCTACTTCACGACCTGAGCCCGGCGCGCCGGGGCGGCGCTGGAGGAACTCAGGGGAAGAAGTCGTCGGGGTGCCCCGGCCTGTCGCCGGTGTTGCCGAACCAGCCGAGCACGCGGCAGATGACGCAGTTGCAGGGCGGCGGCTCGGGAACTGCGACCGGAGTGGGCTCGGGCATGGGTGCGACCGTCGGGGGAGTGAGTCGGCGGCGACCGAGCGTGCCGTGCCGCGCCGGTGAGCGCACGGCCAGGCACATCGGGTCCGCATCGTGCGGATCGAAAGAGAAGCAGCCGCCGGCGCTCTCGCCAGCACGTGGCGAGCTCGGCCCCGGACGAACGGGACGACGGCCATGACGAACGGGATCGTGGCGCGAA
>JALOPO010000440.1 GCA_025453855.1 Gemmatimonadaceae bacterium | reverse complement strand
GATGGAGTCGGTGCCGCCCGGGCGTGCGATGCTCACCCATTCGCCGTGGCGCGGCGAGGCGGCGAGCCGCGCGGCGACGGTCTGCGCACCGGCGGGGAGCGAGCGATCGTCGGGCTGCGCGGCCGCTGCGCTCGCGCCAGGCGGCGCGTGCCCGGCGTGTGCGTCGGCTGCGCCCTGCGCACGGAGCGCGGGGGCGACCGCGAGCCCGAGACCGACGGCGAGCGCGGTGCCGCGCGACGTCGCGTTCACGACGTTCAGGATGCTCATGCGCCGGGCGGCGCGAGCGTGCAGGAAGGGGCGCATGTGCGAGGAGGCCGGTGGGGTGCCGTGTGGGGCCGGGCGCTCGATGCGCGCCCCGCGATCACCGCGGCACGATGGGACGATCGAACGGTCGGGCATCGGGGACGTCGTAGCTGAAGTGCCACCACTCCTGGTCGTAGTTGCGGAAGCCCTCGGCTTCCATGGCGCGGACCAGGCGTGTGCGATTGACGCGCACCGTCCCCGCTGCGTTGGCGGTGTGCGCCGCCGCGTCGAAGGTGTCGAACGGTGTCCCCATGTCGAGCTCGGCCCCGGTGGCGAGCGTGACCAGGGTGAGGTCGACGGCGAGGCCGAGGTTGTGGCGGCTCCGGCTCGCGATGTAGCCGTCGCGCACGAGCGACGCGCGCCCGGTCTCCTCGGTCCAGCGCACCATGGCCAGCGTGGCGCGCACGGGGCGATAGCCGTCCCAGACGAGGAGCCCGAGGCCGTCGGCGGCGAGGCGACGCTGGACGCGTGCGAGCGCGGTCGCCGCCTCGCGCCGGAGGAGCGCGCGATCGGCTTCGTACCCGGGGAGCGGCGCGCCGGTGAAGTTGTCGCGGCCGGCGTAGCGGGCGCGCACGCGGATCGACGGCTCGAGCGCCTGCACGTCGACGAGCAGCGACTCGGCCGCCGCGTCGCTGGCGATGGGGAGCGGTGCGGTGTTGGCGCGCGGTGCGGGCGTGGCGGGGGCGCAGGCGACGAGGAGCGCGGCGCCGGCGAGTCGCGCGGGCCACGGCATGCGCTGCGCGTGCGCGCTCGGCGCCTGGCTCGTGCGGGCGCGCGTGGCGCCGCTCACGAGTGCGCCGCCTCGCGCGCGAGGCGCTCGGTCGCCGCCGCGTGATCGTCGCTCCCCAGGTGCTGGTCGAGGAAGGCGGGCATGCGGTGCGCGAGGTAGTTGTCGGTGCGGAACGGCGTCGGGCCGATGACGAAGCCGACGTGCCCGCCGTGCGGCTCGAACTGGAGCGTCACCGCCGGGTTCTCGTGCGCGTCGTGGCGCACCGCGTCGAGCACGTCGCGCGGGAGGAACGGGTCGTCGATGGCGCTGATGCAGAGCGTGGGGACGCGGATGCCCCGCACGAAGTGGCGTCCACTCGAGCGGCGATAGTAGTCGACCGCGTCGGCGAAGCCGTGCAGCGGCGCGGTGATGCGATCGTCGAAGTCCCAGAGGGTGCGGATGCGCGCGATCACGTCGGGCGCGGGAAAGCGATCGGGGTAGCGCGCCTGCTTGGCGAGCGACTTGGCGCGCAGCGTGCGCAGGAACCAGCGCTCGTAGACGAGCGAGAAGCCGCGGCTGATGTGGCGCGAGCCGCGCTCGAGATCGTACGGCACGGACACGGCGACGGCGGCGCGGAGCGAGGGGGGCACCGGCGCCACGCCCTCGCCGAGGAGCTTGACGAGCACGTTGCCGCCGAGCGAGACGCCGCAGGCGACGAGCGCGGCCTCGGGGTGTTCGGCGGCGAGGCGACCGAGGACGTACGAGGCGTCGCCGGTCTCGCCGGAGTGGTAGAAGCGCGGCTGGCGATTGAGGGTGCCGTCGCACGACCGGAAGCAGAGCAGGTCGGCGCCCCAGCCGCGTCGCCAGGCGGCACGGAAGAAGGCCTGCACGTAGTGCGAGCGCTCGTTCCCCTCGAGGCCGTGGAAGAGGACGAGGCGCGGCGCGCGCGGTTCATCGGCGCGCAGGCGCACGACGGTGACGCTGTCGTCGTCGGGTGTCTCCCAGCGCTCGCGCGTGACGTGCGGCACCGGCGGCTCGGGGCGGACGAACTTGCCCCAGATCGTCTGGACGTGCGGGTTCCGGAGGAACCACGGCGGCGAGTACGGCGAGGTCGTCATGGCAGCAGGGGGAACCTACATTGCGCGAACCCCGTCACCCCACCCGCACGTCCGCCGTTCCCGTTCGCGATGCCCGTCCAGATCTTCGGCACGAAGAAGAGTGCCGACACGCGCAAGGCGCAGCGCTTCTTCGCCGAGCGGCGCGTTCCCGTGCACTTCGTCGATCTCGCGGAGCGGGCGCCGGCGAAGGGCGAGCTGCAGCGGTTCGTGCAGAAGTTCGGCGCGGCCGCGCTCGTCGACCGCGACAGTCGCCGCTTCCAGGAGCTTGGTCTGGGCCCCGCGCGCTACGGCGAGGCGAAGTGGTTCGAGCTGCTGCTCGACGAGCCCTTCCTGCTCGTGCAGCCGCTGGTGCGGGTGAAGGACGGGATCGCGTGACCGCGCGCCGCCGCGCGCGTGGTGCGGTGGTGAGGGTCGCGATGGCGGTGGCGGCGCTGCTGACGGCGGCGCCGGTCGCGGCGCAGCTCCCGCTCGTGCTCCCGGTCCCGACGGCACCGGTGATCCTCCCGATCCCGATGCCGGGCACCGGCACGCGTGAGGGCGTGCGAGTGGACAGCGCGCGTGCCGCGGGCGGGCGTGCGGACAGCGCGCGCGTCGACAGCACGGGTGGGGCGGCGCCGGCAGACACGGCGGACCGGCCGGGCGCGAACCCGGCGGCGACGCCGGCGGTGGGCGCCCGGTCCGACGCGCTGGGAACGGACGGTGGAGGTCTCGGGGAGCTTCCTCTACGGCAACACCGAGCAGACGATCTTCTCGTCGCGCGGCGGGCTCTCGCGTGCCGACTCGCTCTGGGGGATCCGCGTCGACGGGCGCTTCCTGATCGGGGTGGCGTCGATCAACGGGACTCGCGTGATGGACCGTCGCAGCTGGCTCGTCTCGACGAGCATCGACCGCCACCCCGAGGACACGCACACGCAGTTCGTGCTGGCGAGCGTGGAACGGAGCTTCGAGCTGCGCATCGACCAGCGGGTCAACGCGGGCGTCGGCTACAAGTACGTGATCGAATGCGACACGCTCTACAAGCTGGACCTGAGCGTGGCGGTGCTCGGCGAGCTGAACGCGCTGCCGCAGCCGGTGGCGGGACAGCCGGGGCCGGCGCCGGTCGTCCGGAGCGAGCTCACGCGTCTCTCCACGCGCCTGCGGTACCGCAACCAGTTCACCGACCGGCTCAACTTCGACCACGTGACCTGGTACCGCCCCGAGCTGCTCGCACCGGCCCGTTTCCTGGCGTCGAGCCTCACGGCCGTGCAGTACCAGCTGACGAAGGTCGCGGGGCTCCGGCTGTCGTTCCAGAACGAATACGACTCGCTGGCGCAGGGACGCGGGGCGCGGTCGAACCACAATGGGCAGATCCTCATCGGGGTGAACTCGCGGTTCTGAGTCGCGGGTGGCTGTCATGACGGCGCACCGTGCTGCCGGCGTGGCTGCGGACGTGAGACGAGATCTGCCCGCTGTGGCAGACCCTCGTGGCAACCGCGTTGCAGCGTGCGTGTCGCGACGGCGCCCGTGCACGGGGCACGCAGAATGGCGCCGCGTCTCACGTCACTGCTTCGAGGGTGTTGCCATGATGTCTTCCCGACTGCTCTTTCCAGCCACCGTCGCCCTTCGCTCGTTCGACCGCCAGGTGGACCGCCTGCTGGAGCAGGCGCTGGCCGCACCGACGGCATCGTGGAGCCCCGCGCTCGACATCGCCGAATCCGAGGCGGGTTACACGCTGGTCCTCGACGTCCCCGGTGTGTCGGCCGAGTCGCTGTCGATCGGCCTCGAGCGGGGCGTGCTGACGCTCAAGGGCGAGCGGGCGCCGGTGGCACGTGACGAGACGCTCCGCTGGCACCGCGGCGAGCGCGCGCAGGGCGGCTTCGTGCGGCAGGTGACGCTCCCCAGCCACGTCGATGCGTCGCGCATCACGGCGTCGCTCGAGCATGGCGTCCTCACGATCACCGTACCGAAGGCCGAGTCCGCCAAGGCGCGGCAGATCCCGGTGACGGTGCCGCAGGCGATCGCGGCCGACGCCTCCGCCAGCTGAGGCACGGTCTGCCGACGG
>JALOPO010000439.1 GCA_025453855.1 Gemmatimonadaceae bacterium | reverse complement strand
GTCGTCACGAACGTCACGCCCTTCAGCGAGACGACGAGCAGCGAGTTCACGCCGTAGCAGACGACGCGCCCCGCCTCGGCATGCACCACGTTGCTCGACGCATCGACCAGCAGCGCATCGCCGATCACGCCGTTCCCCGTGTCGTCCAGCTCGCGCACGCGACGCAGGCAGGCCCACGTCCCCACGTCGTCCCACCCGAATTCGGCCGGGAGCACCGTCAGCTCGCGATGCCGCTCCAGCAGCCCGCGCTCGAGCGAGATGTTCTGGATCATCCCGGAAAAGCGATCGATCCGCCCCTCCTCGAGATAGCCCAGACCGTCCTGCAGCTCGGGGGTGAGCTCGCGCAGCGCGCCCATCACCGTCTCGCACTGCCAGACGTAGATCCCCGTGTTCCAGAGCGCGCCCCCCTCGATCAGCTCCTCGGCCAGCAGGGGGCCGGGCTTCTCGACGAAGCGCGCGACCTGCCGGGCACCCGTCGTCGTGGCGCCGCTCGCATCCTCGTCGAGCGGTCGGCCGGCGATGATGTAGCCGAAGCCCGTCTCGGCGCGCGTGGGGCGCGCGCCGATGGCGACCAGGCGCCCATCGTTCGCGGCCAGCGTCGCCGCCTGGCGCAGCGTGTCGCGGAACTCGTCCTCGTACTGCGCCGCGAGATCGGCGTGCAGCGCGCAGAACACCGCCTTGGGCCCCGCGCGCGTCGCGATCTCGTGCGCCCCCCACGCCAGCGCCGCCGCGGTGCCGAGCGGACGCGGCTCGACGAGCACGTTCTTGGACGGCACCTGCGGCAGTGCGCCGCGCACCGCATCGGCGATGTCCTCGCTGGTCAGCACCAGCACGCGCTCGGCCGGCACCAGCGGCTGCAGCCGACGCACCGTGTCGGCCACCAGCGGGCTCTCGCCGATCAGCTTGAGGAGCGGCTTGGGGCGCTCGGGCGTGGAGAGCGGCCAGAAGCGCGACCCGATGCCCCCCGCGAAGATCACCGCCCAGAGCGCATTGCGTGTCCGGAGCGCATCGACCGGCTGGAGCTGCTCCTCGGGCATGACGCCCACGCCACTCGCTCCCTCGTCGTCGGAGCGCGATGCGCCATACCCGTGGCCGTGACCCTGGCTGGCGCCGAAGTCGGGAGGAAAGGCGCCGGCGCGCGAGTCGGCCATGGGGCGAGGCGGATGGAGGGGAATCGGGACGATGCCGATCCGAAATGAAAGCCGCCGTGCTCGGCGAATGCCAGTCGGCGTGACGCCCACGCGACATCGGCCGCCCCACGTGCCCGTGCACCCGGGGCCCCGGAGCCTGCAGGGCTCAGAAGCGCACGCCGCCGAAGAACTGCACCGTGCGGTTGCGCGGGTTCCCCTCGCGGAAGACCTCGGCCAGGCCGTAGCCGTAGCGGAGCCCCGCGGTCATCGTGCGCCCCGCGACCGGGAAGTCGAGGCCACCGCCGAGCGAGAGACCGTAGTCGAACCGGCGCACGCCGAGGTCGATCTCGACCGGGAGGTTGAAGAGCGGCCCCACGTCGTCGCAGTCGGCGTTGCGCGCGTTGCTCCGCGCGGTGCAACCCACGCGCAACGCGAAGGTCGGCCCCGCGAGCAGGTACGGCTTGATCGCCGACGAGTTGGGGAGCTCGTAGCGCAGGTGGAGCGGCGCCTCGAGGTAGTGCAGCCGCAGGCGCCCGTCGAGGAGTGCGCTCTCGATGCGCGTCCCCTTCTGCGTGTAGTGCAGCTCCGGCTGGAAGGCGAGCTGCGAACCGAGCGGGATGCGGGCGGTGGCGCCGAGCATCACGCCGAAGCGGTTCTCGCCATCGAGGTCGCCGCTGAAGTTGGCGATGTTGACGCCGGCGATGACGCCGTAGGTCGTCGCGGGCGAGGTGGGCGCAGTGCTGCGCCGCGCGGCGCGCTGGGCGGACATGGGCGCGGTGGTGACGAGCGCGATGGCGGTCACGATCGCGGTGGCTGCGACGAAGTGGCGACGCACGGGCATGGGGTGACGGGCGGGGTCGAGGTCAGGGGCGTGCCGACGGAGCGCACGACCGACCTCGACCACGCACGTCGCGTTCCAGCCGCTCGCCGTCAGAAGCGCACGCCGGCGAGGAGCTGGATCGTCTGGTTGCGTGTCCGCTCGTCGGCGATGAGGTCGCGGAAGCCGCGTGTGAAGCGCAGGCTGGCCGTCCCGGTGAGGGGACCGAGGGGGAAGTCGATCCCCGCGCCGACCGCGGCGCCGTAGTCGAGGTCGCGCACGCGGAACTCGTTGTCGCGGAGGATGTCGGCGTCGCAGTTCAGGCTCGCGATCTCGCTGGTGATGCGGCACGAGGTCCGATACGCCGCGAACGGACCGCCGATGAGATACGGCTTCACCGGGCCGGGCACCGGCGCGGTGTAGCGCAGGAGGAGCGGCGCCTCGACGTAGTTCACGCGCACGCCGATGTTGCCATCCACGCCCACGTCGTCGATGCGCGATCCCTTCTGCACGAAGTGGAGCTGGATCGCCGTCATCCTCGCTGCCGACGATGTTGGCGCGGTTCAGGCCGACGACCACGCCGAACTCCGGGCGCCTGGGGCCGACGCGTTGGCCCTCGGCCACGGCGGGGGCGATCGCCGCCAGGGCGACGGTGAGGCCGGCGATCGCCGACGCGTGACGGGCGACGAACTGCTGCATGTGCGGTGGGGCTGGGGTGGACCGTTGCGCGCATCGGCGCACGGGTGGGGGGCGCCGCGTGGACGCTCCCGGGATGCTGCGCCTCGGCTCAGAACCGCACGCCGAAGAGCAGCTGGAGCGCCTGGTTGCGCACCTGGAAGTCGTCGACGACGTCGCGGAAGCCGCGCGTGTAGCGGAGCGACGCCGTGCCGGTCAGCGTGCCGAGCGGGAGGTCGATCC
>JALOPO010000438.1 GCA_025453855.1 Gemmatimonadaceae bacterium | reverse complement strand
GCATCATCGCGGCCCGCCGCGACCACGATGTCTCCGTCCCCCGGTCGCCTCCGTTCCCCCGCTCTCCAGCGGTTCCAGGTCTTGAACGAACAGGGAAACCGGAGGAGCCGCGACGGCGCGGAGGACGGAGGCTGGCGAGGCGCTACATCAGGAGCACCTGCTGGCGGTCGTCGCGCAGGACCACGTGACAGGCGCGGCAGCGGGCTTCGTAGGACTGGGCGGCGCCGACCATGATGGTGGGCGAGTCCCACCGTGCGGGCTCGCCGTCGATGAGGCGCTGGTTGCGTGACGCGGGGTTGCCGCAGACGACGCAGATCGCGTGCAGCTTGGTCACCGACTCGGCGACCGCCATGAGCTGCGGCATCGCGCCGAACGGCTCGCCACGGAAGTCGGTGTCGACACCGGCCAGGATCACGCGGCGCCCCTTCTCGGCGAGCGCCGTGACGAGCGCCACGATCCCGCTGTCGAGGAACTGCACCTCGTCGATCGCGATCACCTGCGCCATGGCGTCGATGCGCTGCGCGACCTGCGCGCTGGAGTCGATCGGGATCGCCTCGTGCGTGCGCCCGTCATGGCTCGAGACGCGGTGCAGCCCCGCATAGCGATCGTCGAGGTGGCTCTTGAACAGCTGCACCCGCTTGCGGGCGATCGTGGCGCGACGCACGCGGCGCATGAGCTCCTCGCTCTTGCCGCTGAACATCACGCCGGCGATCACCTCGATCCACCCGCCGGTGGCGATGAAGCCGTCGCTCATCCGTGGCGGCGGCTCCGGGGTGCGGGAGCGGCGCCGCGCACGGCGACGACGCGGCTCGCGTCATCGCCGTGCGCAGCGGCCCGTGCGGTGTGTGCAAGCACGATCACGCGTCCCCGCCATCGAGCGGACGACGCGCGCCGGGCGCCGGGCGCCTGGAGCGCTGCAGCCGCTCCGCGCGCTCGGCGAAGTCGTTGCCGGGCGGACGACGATCGAAGCCGCGGCGCGGCCGATCGCTTCCCGCCTCGTCGCGGCGCGCGAACGGACGGCCGCGCGGCGCATCGCCCTCGTCACGACGGAACGGACGCCCGCGCGGGGCATCACCCTCGTCGCGGCGCGCGAAGGGACGGCCACGCGGCGCATCTCCCTCGTCGCGGCGCGCGAACGGACGCGGACGCGGCGCGCCGCCGTCATCGCGGCGGAACGGCCGCCCGCGCGGCGCATCGCCCTCGTCACGCCGGAACGGCCGCCCACGCGGCGCATCGCCCTCGTCGCGGCGCGCGAACGGGCGTCCGCGCGGCGCGTCGCCATCGTCACGACGGGCGAACGGACGGCCGCCGCGCGGCGGCGCCCCGCCCTCGTCACGACGCCCGAATGACGGACGTCCGCGCGGCGCACCACGGTCGCCGCCACGCCCCCCGGCGCGCGGCGCACGCTCGATGCGCCCGCCCACCTGGTCAATGCGGGCCGAGACGTCGCGGCCGCGGATCACGCTCCCGGTGATCGCCTTCACCACGCGCTCGGCCTGGTCGGCGGCGATCTCCACCAGCGTGTGCGTGTCGCGCAGGTCGATGGCGCCGATCACGCCGCGATCGAGCCCGCTCTCGCCGGTGATCGCCCCCACCAGCGACGAGGGCGTCGCGCCATCGCGCTCGCCGACGTTGATCCAGACCAGGCGCCACTCGTCGACTCCGGTCGTCGTCGCCGGCTCGGCGCGACGGCTGTTGCGCGGCAGCGGCGTGGTCGCGGCGAGCGGATGCATCGCCTCGTCGTCGCTCGCGGCGGGCACGTCGGCATCGGAAGTCGGTGCGGCGGCGGGCGCCTCGTCGCTCGCGGGCGCCTTCGCGGCGCGCTTGCGCGGCGCGGGCGCCGGCTCGGCCTCGATCGCCGGCGTCGCCTCGATCGCCTTCACCTTCGGCTGCACCGTGGTCACGCCGATGCGCAGCGCGCGCACGGTGGCCTGCTCGTGGTCGAGGAGGCGGATGGCCGCGGCCGCGATCGCGATCGCGTCGTGTTCCGCGAGCAGCGACTCGACCGCGCGCAGCTCGCCCACCGTCACCCCACCGGCGAGCACGGTACGCAGCTGCGCGGTGCGCGCGGTTGCGGCGCGCGTCGCCTCGTCGGCGATGTCGGTGAGCACGAGCTGCGTGAGCGCACCGCCCGCGAGCAGCGCGCGCAGGTGCGCGACCTGTCGCGGCTCGGCGAGCACGACGACCTGCGCCGGTGCGCCGCCCATGGCATCCTCGAGCGCCGCGCGCGTCGCCGGCACGTCCCACACCACGCGCAGCGTGCTGTGCTCGCCGACCGCGCCGCGCGCCGTGCGCGCCAGCGCCGCGTCGGTGTAGCCGAGCACCTGCAGCGCGTGCGTCGCCGCCGCCTCGGCCGCGTCATCGGCGACCGCGACGATCGTCGACGGCGCATTCACCGTGTCGAGCACGCGACGGAGCGCGATGGCGCGCGTCTCGGCCGTCACCGGCACGAACTGCGCGGCGAGCGGGCGCGCGTCGTCGGGGATCACGTCCTCGCCCACGCGACGCGGGCGCTTGAGGTGCGCCTTCACGTACGCCGTCACGGCCTCGGTCTCGACCGTCGTGGCGACGGTGCGCGGGAGCTCCTTCGGAAGCTCGGCGGCGATCGCCTCGAGGTCGGCGGCACTCGCCAG
>JALOPO010000437.1 GCA_025453855.1 Gemmatimonadaceae bacterium | reverse complement strand
GTCGATCTCGACCTGCAGACGAGCGAGGTGAGCACGACGATCGCCACCGTGCGCATCGAGGCGCGCGCGGGCAACACGAGCCGCACCAGCGAGGTCGGGACGAACATCACCCGCGCGCAGGTGGACAACCTGCCGAACTTCGAGCGCAACGTCCTTGACCTGGCGCGACTGGTGCCGGGCGTCACGCCGCCGGACGTGAACAGCACCGACAAGACGTTCGCCGCCGGCGGGCAGCCGGCCGAGGCGGTGAACGTCTTCGTCGATGGTGCGACGTTCAAGAACGACATCCTGCGCGGCGGCGTGAACGGGCAGGACGCGAGCAAGGGGAATCCGTTCCCACAGGCCGCGATCCAGGAGTTCCGCGTCGTCACGCAGAACTACAAGGCCGAGTACCAGCGGGCGTCGAGCGCGGTGATCGTGGCCACCACGCGCACCGGAACCAATCGCTGGGAAGGCGACGCCTTCGGCTACGGCATCGGGAGCACGTGGACGGCGCGCGACGCCTTCGCGCGGCTGCGCGGCTTCGAGCGGCCGGATGCGAGCCGCCTGCAGGCGGGTGGGAGCATCGCCGGCCCGCTCGTGCGCGACAGGCTCTTCCTGTTCGCGACCTACGAGGTGAACGCGCGCAACGACCCCGTCTTCGTGACGCTCGGCGGCGACTCGCTGCGCGCGCCGGCGGGGGTCGACTTCCGCTCGCAGGTCGGGCAGCGGACGCAGGAGTTCCGCTCGCATCTCGGTCTCGCGAAGCTGACCTGGGTGAAGGACGACCGGAACACCTTCGACGCGTCGATCAACATCCGTCGCGACGACGACTTCCGGAATTTCCAGGGCCAGACGTCGCAGCAGTCGGCGGAGAACCTGCGGATCAACACCTACACCGGCATCGCCAACTGGAAGCGCGCCGGCGACAGGTGGCTGAACGAGTTCCAGGGGAACTACCAGCTGGCCGACTGGAATCCCGTGCCGTTGAACCCCGACCTCGTCGGCCGGAACTACTTCGGTATCCTGCGACTCGGTGGGGCCAGCACGCGCCAGCAGTTCACGCAGTCGCGCTTCTCGATCCGCAACGACCTCTCGCGCGCCGCGGTGCAGTTCGCCGGCCAGCACGTCTTCAAGATCGGCGCCAACGTGGACCTGCTGCGCTACACCGTCGACAAGGACTTCCTGGGCAATCCGGAGTTCCGGTTCCGCAGCAACGAGAACTGGACGCGCCCGTTCGAGGTCAGCTTCGGCTTCGGCAATCCGCGCATGGAGACGGACAACACCCAGTTCGGCGCCTACCTGCAGGACGACTGGTCGGTGACCGACAAGCTCGTGCTCAACCTCGGCATCCGCTGGGATGCCGAGACGAACATGGCCAACAACGACTACGTGACCCCCCGCTCGCTCGCCGACTCGCTGCGTGGGCCGCTCGCGCCGTTCCTCACGGTGCGGCAGCCGCTCGCCGGGGGCGGTTCGCAGCGCGTGAACGTGCTCGACCAGCTCGGCGGCATCGACAACTTCATCACCACGGGGAGCAGCGACCGCCCGGTCTATCTGGGCGCGATCCAGCCGCGCTTCGGCGCCTCGTACGACGTCTTCGGCAACGGGCGCACGGTGCTCTTCGGCGGCACCGGCATCTACTACGACCGGACCTACTGGAACGCCTTCCTCGACGAGCAGTTCCGGCGCCAGTTCCGCGTGCTCACGGTACGCTTCGAGGATACGTGCGGGCCGACCTCGCCGCCCAACTGCGCGGCCTGGAACGAACGCTTCTTCGATCCGCAGCAGCTGCGCACGCTCTCCGGAACGGCAGGGCTCCCCGAGGTCTTCCTCCTCAAGAACGACCTGCGCCCGCCCCGCACGGTGCAGTCGTCGGTCGGCTTCCGGCAGGAGTTCGGCGAGAACCGTGTCACCGTGGCCTATGTCGGGATCCGCGGCCGGAACTTCGTGAACTTCATCCGGGCCAGCGACACCACGCTCACGCCGAACTACGCCGCGCTCTTCGTCACCGACGATCGCGTCCGCACCTTCTACGACGCGCTGCAGCTCCAGCTCGAGCGCCCCTTCACGCCCCGGAACCGCTTCGGTGGTTCGATCGCCTACACGCTCTCGCGGTCGCGCGAGCAGGGGCAGAGCCAGGATCTGTTCTGGGGCTTCGACAACCGCTTCCCGACCGTCGCCGACCGGCCGATCCTGCGCACCCCGGGCGACCAGCGGCACGTCATCGTCGCCAACGGCATCGTGCAGCTGCCCTGGCAGTTCCGCGTGAGCACGATCGTCACGCTCGCGACCGGCCGCACCATCAACGCGACCGATGCAAGTCAGGGCTTCGGCCAGTTCGAGCAGCGCACCTACGTGTACACACCGCCGGCACGCCCCTTCCTCGGCGTCGGGAACGTCTTCGCCAACCAGAACATGGACCTTCGCATCGAGCGCCCGATCACCGTCGGAGGCGGGAACTCGGTCGCGCTCAGCTTCGACCTCTTCAACGCCTTCAACTCGCGCAACTTCGGCTGCTGGAACGCGACCATCAATCCGACGGCCGGCAACCCGACTTCGGTCGCCCGTTCTGCGCGGCGCCCGGCCGGCGCTTCCAGCTCGGACTCCGCTACGGCTTCCTGGGCAGCACCGGCCCGGTGACGTCGCGCTGAACCGGGCCGCGCGGCGCGGTCGCCCTCGTGCCGAGTGCGCGGGGGCGGCCGCGTGTGCGCTCGTCCGCTACCGTGATGCGCATGCTGCTCTCTCCCGCGCGTCGCGCTACCGCGACGCATGCCGTACACCGCCGGTCGCGTGCGCGGCGGCGCGTGGCGACGCTCGTGCTCGCGGTCGCCGTCGCCGCGCTCGCTCCCGCACCCGCCGACGCGCAGCTGCGCACCGCGCCGGCGAGCGGCGGCGCACGTCGCAGCGCACCGCCACCCTGGCGCCCCACGCCGCGCGACAGCGCCTTCATGGACACGCTCGCGCGGCGCACCTTCGACTGGTTCATCGACGTCACGCCGGTGCAGACCGGGCTCACCCCCGACCGCTGGCCCACGCGCACCTTCTCGAGCATCGCGGCGACCGGCTTCTACCTCACCGCGCTCCCCATCGGCGTCGAGCGCGGCTGGATCACGCGCGACTCGGCCCGCACGCGCGCGCTCAACGCGCTCCGCTTCCACTGGCAGCTCCCGCAGGGCCCGCAGCCGACGGGCGTGAGCGGCCACCAGGGCTTCTTCTACCACTTCCTCGACCTCGACACCGGGATCCGCTTCCAGCGCGTCGAGCTCTCGACGATCGACACCACGCTCCTCCTCGGCGGCGTGCTCGTCTGCCGCGAGTACTTCGACGGCACCCACCCCGACGAGGTCGCGATCCGCGCCTACGCCGATTCGCTCTACCACCGCGTCGACTGGGCGTGGGCGACCAACGGCGGCGCGCTCGTGCGCATGGGATGGCACCCCGAGCCGCGCGCCGAGGGCAACGACGCGCAGGGTTTCCTCACCGCCACGTGGCACGGCTACATGGAGTCGATGCTCCTCTACGTCCTCGCGCTCGGCTCCCCCACGCACCCGGTCCGCGACGACGCGTGGCGCGAGTGGGCGAAGACGTACCGCTGGGACACGTTCGAAGGCGAGCGCTTCATCCAGTTCGCCCCGCTCTTCGGCCACCAGTACTCGCACGTCTGGCTCGACTTCCGCGGCATCCGCGACGACTTCATGCGCCGCACGGGGATCGACTACTTCGAGAACTCGCGCCGCGCGACCATCTCGCAGCGACGCTACGCGATCCGCAACCCGGGGCGCTGGCGCGGCTACGGCGCGCAGGCGTGGGGGCTCACCGCCGCCGACGGGCCGGTGAACGCGAGCTACGTCATCGATGGCCGGCGCCGCACCTTTCACACCTACATGGCGCGCGGCGCCGGCGCCGACGAGATCCGCGACGACGGGACGCTCGTCCCCACCGCGGCGGGCGGCTCGGTGCCCTTCGCGCCCGAGATCACCATCCCGACGCTCCGCGCCATGCGCGAGCGCTGGGGCGACCACGTCTTCAACCGGTACGGCTTCGTGGACTCGTTCAATCCCACGCTCCGCGACACGACCTTCCGCGTCACCGACGGCCGCATCGTGCACGGCGTCGGCTGGTTCGACATCGACCAGCTCGGGATCGACCAGGGGCCGATCCTCGCCATGTACGAGAACTGGCGCTCCGACCTCGTGTGGCGCCTGCTGCGAAAGAATGCCGACGTGGT
>JALOPO010000436.1 GCA_025453855.1 Gemmatimonadaceae bacterium | reverse complement strand
CGCCTCTGCGGCGGGCAGCAGGAGAGCGGGAGCGCGTGCGTCCCGGTGCGCAGCAACGACGGGCGCATCGACTACCGCGACTGGCGCCCCGTCGGCGCCTCGGAGTACAGCTACGTCGCGCCGGACCCGCTCAACCCCGACATCGTCTACGGCGGCACCGTCACGCGCTTCGACCGGCGCACGGGGCAGGTGCAGGACGTGAGCCCGAACGCCGGCTGGGGGCGACGCGGCGCGCCCGCGGCCGACACCGCCTTCGTGCGCGGCATCCGCACGATGCCGATCCTCTTCTCGCCCACCAACCCGCGCAAGCTCTACTACGGCACCAACGCCGTCTGGCAGACGGTGGATGGCGGCACGTCGTGGACGCGCCTCTCGGGCGACCTCTCGCGGGCCACGTGGGGCGTCCCTGCGAACGTCGGCAAGTGGCGCGACCATCCGTCGAGCACCCCCACGCGCCGGGGCGTCGTCTACACGATCGCGCCGAGCCCCGTCGACTCGAACACGATCTGGGCGGGGACCGACGACGGGTTGATCCACGTCACGCGCGACAACGGTCGCACCTGGCGCGACGTGACGCCCCCCGCACTCGTGCCGTGGGCCAAGGTCTCGCTCATGGACGCCGGTCACCGCGACGCGAACGTGGCCTACGCCGCCATCAACAGCTTCCGCCTCGACGACCTGCGCCCGCACATCTGGCGCACCCGCGACGGCGGGCGCACGTGGACCGAGATCGTCACCGGGATCGACAGCGGCGCGATCGTCAACGTGGTGAAGGAGGATCCCGCGCGCCCGGGGCTCCTCTTCGCCGGCACGGAGCACCAGGTCTGGGTCTCGTTCGACGACGGCGATCACTGGTCGCCGCTGCGGCTGAACATGCCGGTGATCAGCATCCGCGACCTCGTCATCAAGGACGACGACCTGGCGGTGGCGACGCACGGCCGCGGGCTCTGGATCCTCGACGACATCACGCCGCTCCGGCAGTGGCGCGACTCGGTGCGGACGAAGCCCGTGCACCTCTTCCGGCCGACGCTCGCCACGCGCGTGCGGTACAGTATGTATCCCGACACGCCCGTGCCGCCCGACGAGCCGTATGCCGAGAATCCGCACGATGGCGTGGCGATCGACTGGTGGCTCGCGCGTGACGTGGCACGGGTGGACGTGGAGATCGCCGACGGCACGCGCCTCGTGCGGCGGTACTCGAGCAGCGACAGCACTCCCGCGCCGCGCGACCGCGGCAACTGGCCGGCGTGGTGGTTCCGGCCGCCGCCGGTGATCGGCACGCGTGCCGGCGTGCACCGCCTCGCGTGGGACCTGCATCACGAGCGCCCGGTGGCCGAGTGCACGCTCCCCATCTCGGCCACGCCGCGCAACACGGCGTGCGAGCCCGAGGGGCCGTGGGTCGCGCCGGGGCGCTACACGGTGCGCCTCGTGGTCACGCCCGCCGGCACGGGCGAGGCGGCGCGTCCGCTCGTGCTGGAGCAGCCGGTGGTCGTGCGCATGGATCCGCGCGTCACCACGCCGGCGCTCGCCCTGCGGCAGCAGCACGAGCTCTCCATGGCGCTGTACGACGCGTGGCGCGCGGCCGGGCGACGGCTGGTCGCCTTCCGCGCGTTGCGTGCGCAGCTCGTGCAGCTGCGTGGCGACGCGGCGGCCGACGAGCTGGTGACGCTCGACGGGCTCGCCGCCTCGGTCGATTCGCTGAGCGGCGACGCCCGCGGCGTGCGGCCGGGGACGGCGAGCTACGCCACCTTCGTGGCGCAGGCGCAGTCGGCGCTCGACGCGCTGCAGGGGAGCGATGCGCCGCCCACGCGTGCGATGGTCGCCGCCGCACGCGACCGGCTGGCGACGTTCCGTGCGCTCGAGGCGCGCCGGCAGCGGCTCGTCTCGGTGCAGCTGCCGGCGGTGAACGAACGGTTGCGCGGCCGCCGCCTCGTCGTCGACGCGGGCACGTGACCGACGGCGCATGATCGTGACGTGCATGCATGCGGTGCGCGCGTTGCCTCGCGCGCATCGGCGCGTCATCAGGACATGAACGACGTCACCAGGCAGCGCATCGTCGTCGTGGGCGGTTCGTCAGGCGTCGGGCGTGCCGTGGCGCGGCTCTTCGCGGCGCGCGGCGCACACGTCGTCATCGGCGGGCGCGACGCCGGCAAGCTCGCGGCGACGGCCGAGGCGCTGGCGCACGAGGCGGCGGCGCACGACGGCGCGATCGACACGCACGTGGTCGACGCCACCGACCGCGCCGCGCTGGCGGCGTTCTTCACCGAGGTCGGCTCGTGCGACCACCTCGTGCTCACGCTGAGCGGCGCCGCCGGCGCCGGCTCCTTCCGCACGCTCGACCTCGCGCAGCTGCGCCGCGGCTTCGAGGCCAAGCTCTGGGCGCAGCTCGAGGCGGCGCAGGCTGCGCTCGGCGCGCTGCGCCCCGACGGCTCGATCACCTTCGTGACGGCGATCTCGGCGCGCATGGCGAACCCCGGCACCGCCGGCCTGGCGGCGATCAACGGCGCGCTCCCCGATGCGCGTGAACGCGGTGTCGCCGGGCGTCATCGACACGCCGTGGTGGGACATGCTCCCGGCCGGCGACAAGGCGGCCGCCTTCGCGCGCTACGCGGCGGTGACGCCGCTCGGTCGCATCGGTCGCGCCGACGAGGTGGCCGACGCGATCGCGCTCCTCGTCGACAACGCCTTCATCACCGGCACGGTGCTCGAGGTCGACGGCGGGTTGCGGCTGGGGTGAACGGCGCGCGGAGGCGACCCGGATGCGGCGCCACCGCCCGATCAGCGCACGGTCGGCGATGTCGAGCAGGTCGCGATCACCGGTCACCAGCAGCGACGCCTCGCCATCGACGGCGCCGGTGACGACCCACGCGTCATCCGGATCGCGGATCTCGATGGAGAGCGGCGTCGCGCCGCGCGGGACGACCGTGTGCCGCCGGAGCGCCGCAACATGCGTGTCGACGAGCGCTCCCGGCATGCGGAACGTGTCGACGAGCACCCGTGACAGTTTCGTCAGCACGCCCTCCGGCACGATGAGCTCGTGCTGCCCCACCACCAGTGCCACCAGGTCGGCCGCGAGCCCGCGTGTCGCGAGCCCCGCCACGAGCACGCTCGTGTCGAGGCAGATCCTCACGAGATGTCGCGATACACATCGTCATCGGTGAGGTACCCGGCCGCCTCGGCGAACGGCTGGACCGCCGCGCGTGCCCGTGCCAGATCGGCGAGCGCCAACTGGCGACGCAGGGCGTCCCGGGCCAGGTCGCTTCGCGACCGACCACTCTCGCGGGCGAGTGCGTCGAGCTGCCGTTCCAGCTCGGCATCGAGGCGAATCGTGAGAAGGGCCGTCTTCATGTAAGGCAATGTCGTACACAACGGACTCGGGGCAAGTGAACCGTACGCGCCCGCCGTTACGTGGGCACGCACCCGGATGGCTCATTCGCTCCCACGGTCCGCACCGTGCCCGCCGCGCGTGGCACCGCCATCAGGCCGTGCGCGGCGCGCCTGCTCCGGTGGTCCGACCGCTCCTCGCGCGCCATGCTGCGCCGGAGCGTCCCGCCAGCCCGTCCTTGCCGGTTCGCGCCCGCCAGCCCGTCCTTGCCGGTTCGCGATGTCCCGTCGGCCGTCGTCCGCGTGCTCGTCCGGCACGCGGATGCGATCGCCACGTCGATCACTCTCTCCGCGTGCTCGGCGCGATGAGATCCGATGGCAGGCACGACAGAGATGGGGCGTGCCGTCGTCACGCACCACGTGCGCCTGCCGCCAACAGATCCGCCCAGCCGCGCACGTGCCGTCGCGCGTCAGCACGCCACCTCGCGGCGCGAACGCTCGGCGGCGCGGTGCAGCACGCGTGACGACATACACACCCCCATCAGGGAGCTGCACGCTGCACCGATGCAGGACGGCGCACCGCGCCCGATCCGCGCGCACGGACGCGCCCCGAACCCGCCCGTGGCAAGCATGTTTGTTGCCCGAGACGCCCCCGCGACCGGCATGATGCGCCGACGCGCGACGCGGTGCGCACGATCGCCGCCCGTCGCACTCACGCGAGCAACGGGAGAGGGGCAACGTGGGCGAGAGGGTGCTCATCACCGGCG
>JALOPO010000435.1 GCA_025453855.1 Gemmatimonadaceae bacterium | reverse complement strand
TTCGGGCGGAAGCCCTCGTTCAGGCCGAGCAGGTCGGGGAGCACGAGCACCTGTCCATCGCAGCTCGCTCCCGCGCCGATGCCGATGGTCGGGATGCCGATCGCGTCGGTGATGCGGGCCGCCACGTTCGCCGGCACGAGCTCGAGCACGACCGCGAAGGCGCCCGCCTCCTCGAGCGCGCGCGCCTCGGCAAGGAGCGCGTCGGCGCGCGCGGCGTCGCGCCCCTGCACGCGCGCCCCGCCCAGCGCCACGTCGGTCTGCGGCGTGTAGCCGATGTGTCCCATCACCGGGATCCCCACCTCGACGCAGCGGCGCACCGCCTCGATGATCGGCGGCGTGCCCCCTTCCATCTTCACCGACGATGCGCCGGTCTCGGCGAGCACGCGCCCGCAGTTGCGCACCGCCTCGTCGGCCGACACCTGGTAGGTGAGCCACGGCATGTCGATCACGAGCAGCGCGCGCTGCAGCCCACGGCGCACGGCGGCGCCATGCCAGATCATCGCGTCGAGCGGGACCTTGCGCGTGTTCTCCTCGCCCGCGACCACGTTGCCGAGCGAGTCGCCGACGAGCACCACGTCGACGCCCGCGGCATCGACGAGGCGCGCCTGCAGCACGTCGTAGGCGGTCACCGCCACGATGCGTGCCCCCTTCGCCTTCATCGCCGCCACGTCGCGCGGCATGAGCGCCTTCACGCGTCCGGCGTCCTGCGGATGAGCACTCATCGGGCGGGGTTCGGATGCGGGGAGTAGACCATGTCCTCGTCCCACGGCAGCCGCGGCTCGGGGAGAGGGAGGCGCGGATCGCGCCACTCGCGATCCTCGACGAACCGGATCGCCTGGGCCGTCACGCCAGCGCCGGCCAGTGCGGTGAGCTGTTCGGCGAGCCATGGTCGCACGCCGAGCGCGGGATGCGGGAGCACGAGCGCCCGATCCCGCGAGACCGTCGCCTCCTCCCACACGAGGTCGAGGTCGAGCGTGCGCGGGGCGTGCCGGACACCGCGCTGCCGGCCGTGGCGCTCCTCGATCGCATGCAGCTGCGCGAGCAGCGCCGCCGGCGCGATCGTCGAGCGCACGAGCACCATCGCGTTCAGGTACGCCCCCTGCGGCCCGGGACCGATCGCCTCGGTGACGATGTCAGCGGTGGCACCGAGGACGACGATGCCCTCGATGGCGCGGATCGCGTCGCGCGCCGACGCGAGCGTGCGCGCGCAGTCGCCAAGGTTGCACCCGAGCGAGATGGCGGCGCGCGGCGGGCGCCGGGTCATGCGCGTCGCTCCACTTCGAGCACCACCTCGGCTCCGGCGAGCGGTCCGGGGAGCGTGACGTGCGGCTTGCGGACGGCGACGCGCACGCGCTCGACCGGCAATCGCGCGAGGCATCCCTCGCCGATCGCCTCGGCGATCGCCTCGAGGTACTCGAGCGGGCCGCGCGACACGACGCCGTCGGCGATCGCCCAGAGATCGCGGTAGTCGATCACCGGCCATGCGTCGCCGCCGCCGCGCACCCAGACGACGAGATCGATCGCGAGCGGCTGCGCGAGCTCGGCCTCGTGCGGGAGGATCCCCACGCGCACGAAGAAGCGCAGGTCGTGGAGCGCGACCTGTCGCAGCACCGCGGTCGTGCGGCGCGGCTCAGCGACCATCGAGCCCGGCACGCAGCTCGCGCACGAGCGCGAGCGCCCGGTCGACGCCCTGCTCCGCCGCACGCACGAGCGCGCTCCCCACCACCACGCCATCGGCATGCGCGGCCACCGTCGCGGCCTGTGCCCCGGTGCTGATCCCGAAGCCGACGCAGATCGGGAGCGTCGTCACGCCACGCAACCGCGCGATCGTCGCCGGGAGGTCGGCGGCGACGTCGTCGCGGACGCCGGTCACGCCGAGGCGCGAGATGAGGTAGACGAAGCCGCTCCCGGTGCGCGAGATGGCGGCCATGCGCGACGCGGGCGTGGTGGGGGCGACGAGGCGCACGAACGAGAGCGGCGAGTCGCCGAGCCACGCCTCGCGCTCCGCGTCGGCACCGACCGGGATGTCGGTGACGAGGATCCCCGCCACACCCGCGTCGGCCGCGCGCCGCAACGCATCGGGTCCCGCGTTGAGCACCGGGTTGAGGTAGCTGAAGAGCACCACGGGCACCGACGGCTTCGCCTCGCGCACCAGGTCGAGCGCACCGTCGAAGGTCATCCCCAGCTCCAGCGCGCGCTGCGAACTCGCCTGGATGATCGGACCGTCGGCGAGCGGATCACTGAACGGCACGCCGAGCTCGATGCAGTCGCACCCCGCGTCGGCGAGTGCGCGCAGGAGCGCGATCGACTGCGCGCGATCGGGGTGACCGGCGGTGACGTAGCAGACGAGCGCCTTGCGGCCGCGCGCGACCAGGTCGCGCATGTGCCGCGTGAGCGGGTCGGCGTCCGCCGCGCGAGCCGCGGCCGTCGCGGCGGCGATCGCTGCGTTGGTGCCGGCGATCGTGGCGGCCAGGGCACCGATGTTCATCCGATCCCCGGCAGGTGCTGCATCATCGTGTTCACGTCCTTGTCGCCGCGGCCGCTCACGCAGAGCAGCACGGGCTCGTCGCTCGCCCAGCGGCCGGCGCGCTTCACCAGCCAGGTGACGGCATGCGCCGTCTCGAGCGCGGGGATGATCCCCTCGAGC
>JALOPO010000434.1 GCA_025453855.1 Gemmatimonadaceae bacterium | reverse complement strand
TAGCCGACGTCGGTGTCGAGGACGCCGGGGATCTCGCGGATGAGCTCCTCCATCCCCCAGAAGCAGCCGCCGGCGACGACGGCGACGGCGCGATCGGTCGTGCTGGTCGCGCCGAAGAGCCCCGCATACGCGCCGTATCCCTCGGCGTCGAGCCGATCGGCCGGGACGAAACGGAGCGAGGCCGAGTTGATGCAGTAGCGCAGGCCACCCTCGGTGCGCGGCCCGTCGGGGAAGACGTGCCCGAGATGCGAGTCGCCGTGCTTCGAGCGGACCTCGATGCGCACCATGCCGTGCGACGTGTCGCGGTGCTCGGTCACGTTGTCGGCGATCGGGCGCGTGAAGCTCGGCCAGCCGGTGCCGGAGTCGAACTTGTGGACGCTCGCGAAGAGCGGTTCGCCGCTGACGATGTCCACGTAGAGCCCGGGCTCCTTGTGGTTCCAGAAGGCGTTGCGGAAGGGCGGCTCGGTGCCGCACTGCTGCGTGACGTGGCGGGCCGCCGCCACCGGATGCGCGGCGACCTGGAGTGGAGGATACCCGGCGCGGGAAGCATCGTGCCGGGAGCGGTGAGCGGACTCGTCCGCGAAAACCCGACCTCGACCACGGCGCCTTGCCGATGCAGGGCCTCGCGACGCGGCGTTATCGTGCGCGGAGGGTCGTGGTAGGCGTCCCGCACCGAGGTAGCCGTCATGCCGGTATCGGGTTCCCGTCCCGTCGCCCGCTCGTGGAGCGGCGCGGGGATGCTGGGGGTCGTGGTGACCGCCGTGCTGGTGCTGGGTTTCTTCTTCATCCCGCACTGGCTGCTGGTGCGGCTCGCGTCGCCGTCGCGTGATGTCCGCGCCCTGCTGGCCGCGGGGTGGACGGTCGTGGCCCTCGTGCTCGCCGGGTGGTGGGCGTGGCGGTCGACGGGGCCGCTCGCGAGGGGCCCGTGACGCTGCGCGGCGCGCCGGTCGACGCGCCCGACTTCCCGGTGCAGGCCGGTGCACCAGCGCCCTGTCGCGGGGCCTGCCCGGTGCGCACCGACGCCGCGGCCTACGTCGCGCTGGTGGCCGAGGGGCGCCTGGCGGACGCCTACGACGTGGCGCGGCTGCACAACCCGCTCGCCTCGGTGTGCGGCCGCATCTGTTCGGCGCCGTGCGAGCGCGCCTGCCGCCGCGGTGTCGTCGACACGCCGATCGCGATCCGCGCGCTCAAGCGGGTGCTGGCCGAGTCGTTCGGCCCCGAGGCGGGGCTCGCGTCGCGCTGGCATCGCGCGGGGGGAACGGTGCCGCCGGCGACGGGTGCACCGATCGCGGTGATCGGCGCGGGCCCCGCGGGGCTCGCGGCCGCCCACGATCTGCGCCTCGCCGGCCATGCGGTGACGCTGCTCGAGGCCGACGCGGTGCCGGGCGGGATGATGCACATGGGGATCCCCGCCTTCCGCCTCCCGCGCGCCATCATCACCGCCGAGATCGACGCCATCGTCGGCCTCGGCATCACGCTCCGCACGAACACGCGCGTCGGGCGCGACGTCACGATCGAGGCGCTGCTCGACACGCATGCGCGGGTGCTCGTGACCATCGGCTGCCATGGCGGCCGCGCGCTCCCCGTGCCGGGCGGCGACCTCCCGGGCGTGGTGCGCGCCGTCGACTTCCTGCGCACCGAGAATGCGCGGGTGGCCGCCGGCCGCGATGGCCGGACGCTCGACGCCGGACCGGTGGTGATCGTCGGCGGCGGGAGCGTCGCCTTCGACGCGGCGCGGAGCGCGTGGCGCGGCGCGGCGTCGCCGCACGACGATCAGGCGGCCGTCGACGCGGCACGCAGCGCGGCCCGTGGCGGCTCGCGCGGTGTGACGATGATCTCGCCCGAGACGCGGGCCCAGCTGCGCGTGCCGCCCGAGGAGCTCCACGAGGCCGACACCGAAGGGGTGACGCTGCTCGACGGCCACGGCGTCGTGCGCCTCGTCGGCGAGACGCGCGTCGAGGGGATCGAGCTCGCCCCGGTGCGGTCGCTCCTCGATGCGCAGGGGCGCTTCGCGCCGCAGCTCGACCTCGCGCGTGCCCGCATCATCCCGGCATCGACCGTCGTGCTGGCGATCGGGCAGCTCGGCGACACGGGGTTCCTGCACCATCTCGAGGGGATGGCGCGCACCGGCTGGGGCGGCGTCGCGACCGACCGCGAGGGGCGCACCGCGCATCCACGGATCCGCGTCGCCGGCGACATCGCCTCGGGGCCGCGCGACCTGATCGACGCGATCGCGCACGGCCAGCGTGTCGCCGCGGCGCTGCTGCACGAGCTCGGGACGCCGCCGCGCGCCGCCCCCCCGCCGGTGCCGGCCGCGCCGCCGATGCCGCGCGCGACGCGCTTCTGGAGCGGCTACGACGCGATCGCGCGCGCGCCGCTCCCGGTGCTCGACACGCCCGCCCGCTCGGCGACGTCGGAGGTGGAGCACGTGCTCGACGCCGTCGGTGCCGCGGCCGAGGGGGCGCGGTGCCTGCGCTGCGACGAGCAGCTCCAGTTCGCGACCGAGCGGTGCATCGCCTGCGCGCTCTGCATCGACGTCTGCCCCCAGCGGTCGCTCGCATTCCACGACGTCGCCACGGGCCTGGCACTCGCCTTCGACGAGGATACGTGCATCCGGTGCGGGCTCTGCGTGCACCGCTGCCCGACCGACGCGCTCGCCTTCGCGCTCCTGCCCACCGGCCGGCGCGCCCCCGCCGCCGCCCTCCCGCCGATCGCATGACCGCGCCGTCCTCGTCACCACCACGCGCCGGCTGGCGCGAGCGCTGGCAGGCGTCGGCGCTCTACCGCTCGATCGTCCGCACGCCACCGCTCGACACGCCCCGCGGGCGGGCGCTCCGGTCGTTCGGCAACGTCTTCCTGCACCTCTATCCGGTGCGCGTCCCGCGCGCCGTGCTCCGCTTCCGCTCGACGTGGCGGCTCGGCTTCATCGCGACGGTGCTGTTCGCGATCCTCGCGATCACCGGCACCTACCTGATGTTCTTCTACACGCCGGCGGTGACCATGGCGTACGGGAACATGCAGGAGCTGCGCACGCAGGTCGGCTTCGGGGACGTGGCGCCTCGGTTTCATCGCGACGGTGCTGTTCGCGATCCTCGCGGTCACGGGGACGTACCTCATGTTCTTCTACACGCCGGCGGTGACGATGGCGTACGGGAACATGCAGGAGCTGCGCACGCAGGTCGGCTTCGGACAGCTGATCCGCAACGTGCACCGCTGGGGCGCGCACCTGATGGTGCTCGCGGTGACGCTCCACCTCGTGCGCGTCTTCGTCGACGGGGCGTACAAGGCGCCGCGGCAGTTCAACTGGGTGATCGGCGTCGGGCTGCTGCTCGTCACGCTCGCGTACTCGTTCACCGGCTACCTCCTGCCGTGGGACCAGCTCGCGTACTGGGCGGTGACGGTGGGCTCGGATCTCGTGCAGTCCGCGCCCGTGGTCGGGCGTCCCGCCCGCGACTTCCTGCTCGGCGGTGCGACGATCGGGCAGGCGGCGCTGCTGCGCTTCTACGTGATCCACGTCGCGGTGCTGACGATCGCGTTCTTCCTGCTGATGGCGGTGCATCTCTGGCG
>JALOPO010000036.1 GCA_025453855.1 Gemmatimonadaceae bacterium | reverse complement strand
CATCTCGGGCTGCACCTTCTCCATGCGCGCCATGCGATAGACGACCTCGCCGCCGACCGCGCCCGGGATCTCCTTGAGGATCGAGGCGGTCTGCTGCGGATCGAGGTGCGCGAGCACGAGCGCGATCGTCTGCGGATGCTCGTTGCGCAGCGTGTTGCCGAGCTGCGTGGGATCGGCGCGGCGGAGGCGCGTGAGGCCGGCCGTGTCGGCCAGCTGGTTCTGCACGCGGCGCAGGATCTGGCCGGCCTTCTGCGGACCGAACGCCTTCTCCAGCACCTCCTTCGCGAAGTCGACGCCGCCGTTCGAGAGCGAGCCGAGGCCGAGCGTGCTCTCGACCCACTCCTCGAGCACCATGTCGACCGTCGCCGGGTCGAACTCGTCCATGCGCGCGATCTCGAACGACAGGAGGTCGACCTCGTCGCTCGGCAGGCGCGCGGTGAGCTTGGCGGCGGTCTCGGTGCCCAGCGCGAGGCAGAGCAGCGCCGCCTTCTTGCGGCCGCTCAGGTTCTCGTACGCGCTGTCCTTCATCCGGACGAGGCTAGGCATTGCGGATCCAGGTGCGCAGGACCTTCACCGCGACGTCGGGATACGCGTCGGCGGTGGCGACGACCTTGTCGCGAAGCGGATTGCCGGCCGGGCGGAACGGCGTCGCGGGCGGGGCGGGCGGGAGTTCGTCCTGCGCCGCGGCCGCCTGCAGCGACGCGGGGAGCGCGGGCGTGCCATCGGCGTTGAGCGTGCCGGCGGGGAGGAAGGTGCCGTCGGGGGCGACGCTCCCGGCGGCGAGCATCGCGCCATCGGGACCGGCGGCCGTCTGCGCCGCCGCCGGACGCAGCGTGCGCAGCGCCATGAGCGCGACGAGCGCCACCGCGACCAGCGCGAGCAGGCCGAGCGCGGGGCGCTGCACCGTCTGCACGGTGCGCAGCACCTTCTCGCCGGTGCTCTCGGGGGCGAGCGCGGTCACCGTCTCGAACGGCGCGCTCACCACCGTCACCTGGTCGCCGCGCGCGCTGTCCACGCCGACCGCGGTGCGCACGAGCGCCGCCAGCTGGTCGAGCTCCGCCTGCGGCCGCGACACCGGCTTTCCCTTGGCGTCGACGCGATCCTTCACCAGCACGCTCACCGTGAGGCGCTTCACCGTCCCGGTGGCGCTCTTCACCGTCTCCACGGTGCGCGAGTTGTCGAACGAGGTGGCGATGTTCGTCGAGCCGGCGCCGCCGTCGGTGCCGGGGACGATCTCGGCGCGCTGCTCGGTGGAGAGCGCCTGCTTCTCGGGGTCGACGACCTGCGACATGCGCTCGACCTGGTCGAAGCTCAGGTCGGCCGCCACGCTCACCTGCGCGTTGCCGGCGCCGACCATCTGCTCGACGATCGTCGCCGCCTTGCCGGTGAGGTGGTCCTCGACCGCGCGCTGCTGCTCGAGCTGCGCGCTGGAGAGCGACGCGGGGTCGTTCGGCGTGGTGACGCGCGAGAGGAGCCGCCCCGCGTCGTCGATCACCGCCACGCGCTCGGCCTCCAGGTTGTCGACGCTCGAGGCGACGAGCTGCGCGATGCCGCGCACCACGTCGGCCTCGGGGCGCTGCCCGCCGCGCAGCTTCACCACCACGCTCGCCTCGGCCGGCGTGTCGCCGGCGCGACGGAAGGCCTGCGTCTCGCGGATCGCGAGGTGCACCTGCGCGCGCTCGATCCCCTTCATGGTGCCGATCGTGCGCTCGAGTTCACCCTCGAGCGCGCGACGGTAGTTGATCTTCTGCGTGAAGTCGGTCATTCCCCAGCTCTGCTGGTCGAACAGCTCGAGCCCGGGACGCCCCTGCGCCGGCAGGCCGGCGCCGGCGAGGATCACGCGCGCGCGGGCCACGTCCTCCTCGCTGACGGCGATCTCGGTGCCGCCGCGCTCGAGCTTGTAGCTGACGCCGGCCTGCTCGAGCGCCGCGGTCATCTTGCCCACGCTCTCCAGCGGCACGCCGGCGAAGGCGGGGACGAACTGCGGCTCGGTGGCCCAGCGCGAGACGAGGAGGATGGCGACCATCGTCGCCACGCCTACCGCGTAGATCGCGGCGCGGCGCGGCCCGCCGATGCGGTCGAGGAGCTCCTGCAGGAAGGGAGGCATGATCGGTCAGCCCGTCAGCTCTGCATCGCCATGACGGTGCGGTACGCGTCGATCACCTTGTTGCGCAGCTCGACCAGCATGTCGAGCGCGATGCCCGACTCGTTGGCGGCCGCCATCACCTGGTGCAGCTCGACGTTCTCGCCGCGCAGGAAGCGCCCGGTCATCTCGCTCGAGGCGTCGCTGGCTGCGCTCACCTCGTTGATCGCCTTCACGAGTGCGTCGCCGAAGCCGCCCCCCTCGGTACCGCCCTCGGGGAGGACGGGGACGCTGCGCGCGCCGTCGCCACCGGGGAGCCCGAAGGTGGCGACGCGCTGCGCGAACTGGCCGAAGCGATCGATGGGCATCGTGCGGGGCGTGGTCAGACGGTGACGTCGAGGCGCACGCCGCGCGCGGCGACGGTCGCCGCCGCGAGCGACGATCCGCGCCCGTAGGTGAGTGGGCCGAGCGCGCTCGCGCGCTGCAGTGCGCGCTGCGCGTCGGCGGCGCCGGTCGCGCCCGTCGGTGCGGCATCGCGCGAGGCGATCGCGGGGGCGGCGGCATCGCGCGCGGCGCGGGCGGTGCGCGCGTCGTCGCGCGTGCCGTCGGCGCGCGTGGCATCGGCGGCATCGGCGTCGCGCGGCGTGAGCGCGGGGAGCGCGGCGGCCAGGTTCGGCAGCGCGCCGGCGATCGAGGCGAGCGACATGGTCAGAGCTCCAGCGACTTCTTGAGGAGCTGCTTGGCGCTCGAGAAGACCGTGGCGTTGGCCTCGAAGATGCGCCGCGCGTCGAGCAGCTCGACGAGCTCGTTCGTGCGATTGACGTTCGACAGCGTCACGTAGCCCTCGGCATCCGCATCGGGATGGCCGGGCATGTGGACGCGCGCGCCGGGCGTGGTGTCGGCGACGACGCCGTCGACGACCACGCCGTACGCCTCGTCGTCGGGCGTCGGGGCGGGCGTGGTGTTCGCGGCGCCGGCGGGGACGTCGAACTGCGGCGTGCCGAAGGGTGCCGTGGTGAACGGGAGCTGGTTGGGGAAGCGGAACGACCCCGGGAGCTCGTCGGCCTTCGCGGTGCGGAGCTGCACGAGCCGCCGCTGGTACGGCTGGCCGTTCTCGGCCTTCGTGACGTCGGCGTTGGCGAGGTTGCTGGCCGCGACCTCGAGACGCGCACGCTGCGCCGACATGCCGCTGGCGGCGATGCCGAGCGCGCGGAACATCGGCTTCACGCGCGGCTGGCCGGCGAGCGGGAGGAGCCCGGGGAGCTTCGGCATCGCCTTACTTGTCCTGCAGCGCGCGGCGGATGCCGTCGTACGTGCTCTTGAGGCGCGTGGCGACGGTCTCGAAGTAGAGCTGCTCGTTGGCGAGCGCCGCCATCTCCTGCTCGGTGTCGACCGGGCCCTGCTCGGCCCCGGTGGCGCTGCGGACCGCGCCGGCGGCCGGGAGCGCGAAGCCGTCGACGCCGCCGGTGGAGGCGTTGGCGACGCGATCGGCGATGCGCCGATGCCGGATCGCGCTCTGGTCGAGCGCCTCCTTCATGGACGCGGCCGACGAGACCCGGTTGACGAAGTTGAACAGTGCCATCTGGAATCGACCTGTGCGGGGACACGGACACGTGACGCCGCCGTGGAAAAGCAGCACCGGTGCCACGGCCGGCCGCTGCCGTCGCGTTCGATTCAAGTGGTTGCCGTGGAACGACTTGGGCGGTGTGATCGGGAGCCGATGCGACCCCGGCAGATCCCGCCGTTCCCCCGATTCCGGCAAACTCGGCCTCGTTGGGGGCGGCAGTTCGTGCCGCGTCGTCCCTGCGCGGGCCCGGCCAGGCGCCTCCTCGGTCGTTCGGTGCTTCGGCCATGACTGCCGACCGCGATGGGACGCGAAGAGACGCGAGGAGGCGCGATGACGGGACAATGATCGTGGCGTCGCGGGCGGGTGGTGCCGTGCGCGCCGTCCACATCATCCATGTCCCTTCCTCGCGTCCCTTCGCGTCTCTTCGCGTCCCATCGCGGTCGGCAGTTCGACGAACCCCCCCGCTCCCGCGGAGCCCGCCGTACGGACGCCCCGCACCGAGACTGGCACAGCGCTCGCACCCCGGCGCCCACCCGATCGGTGATCATCGGGCCTCGACGCGGGTAGACCCGTGCGCCCTCCCCCGCGACCTTCCACTCCCTCGCGCGTCCTTCGGGTGCTCGCGCGCCGTTCCTTCCTTACATCGCTCCTTGCAGGGGTTCGCCAATGGCGACCGACCTCCTGAGCCGGATCGCCCCGGGTGCGGGCGACGGCGATATGCGCGACGACGCGGCGGCGCTCGCCGCGCGACTCACCGAGCGCCCCGATGTCCTCGCCCTGGCCGAGCAGCTCATGCAGCTCGACGGGCCCGCGCTGGCCCGGGCGCGACGGTCGCTGCAGAAGGCCAAGGTCGCCCCGCCGGCCGCGCCGGAGATCGATGGCGACTTCCTGCAGCTCTTCCGCGACCTGACCCCCGAGCTCGAGGCGACGCGGTTGCGCGTGCGCGAGTTCATGGGGCGCGAGGTCGAACCGATCGCCAACGACTACTGGGAGCGGGCCGAGTTCCCGTACCACCTGATCCCGCAGTTCGGCGAGCTCGGGCTGATCGACCAGATCTATCCGGAGCAGCCCGACGGCTCGGTCCGCCACGATTCGGTGGCCGAAGGGATCCTGACCATGGAGCTGGCGCGCGTCGACTGCTCCTTCGCCACCTTCCTGGGTGTGCACGCGGGGCTGGCCTACGGGTCGATCCTGCTCTGCGGCTCGCCCGAGCAGCAGGCGGAGTGGCTCCCGAAGATGCGGCGCTGGGAGTCGCTGGGCGCATTCGGATTGACCGAGCCGGACGTCGGATCAGGGGTCGCTGGCGGGATTGCGACGACTTGCCGGCGCGATGGTGACGCGTGGATCCTCTCCGGCGAGAAGCGCTGGATCGGGAACTCGACCTTCGGCGACCTGGTCGTGATCTGGGCGCGCGACGTCGCTGATCAGCAGGTCAAGGGGTTCATCGTCCCGACCACCAGCCCCGGCTACTCGGTCAGGAAGATGGAAGGGAAGATCGCGCAGCGGACGCTGCAGAACGGCCATCTCGTCCTCGACAAGGTGCGCGTCCCCGAGACGCAGCGGCTGCAGCGCGCCAACGGCTTCAAGGACGTGGCCCGCGTCCTGGGGATGACGCGCGTCGGCGTGGCGTGGATCGCGGTCGGCTGTGCCTACGGCGCCTACGAGCGCGCGCTCGCCTACGCCCAGAAGCGGACGCAGTTCGGGCGCACGCTCGGCTCCTTCCAGCTCATCCAGGCGATGCTCGCCACCATGGTCGGCAAGCTGAGCGCGATGCAGGCGCTGGCGCTCCAGGTGAGCCGCCTCCAGAACGCCGGCAAGGCGCAGGAGCACCACTCGGCCCTCGCCAAGCAGTACTGCGCCAAGCACTGCCGCGAGGTCGTCGCGCTCGCCCGCGAGTCGATGGGTGGGAACGGCATCCTCCTCGACCACTCCGTCGCGCGCTTCTTCGCCGACGCCGAGGCGATCTACTCGTACGAGGGGTCGAACGAGATCAACACCCTCATCGTCGGCCGTGCCCTCACCGGGGTCGGGGCGTTCGTCTGATCGCCGCGTGCGGCGGTGGTTCGGTGCAGTGAACAGCCGGTGAAAAGCAGGGGTGGGGCAGGGGACGGCAGGGGACGGCAGGGAAGAGCAGGAGCAACGCTGCCTGCGTGCACCGTCGGCCGACGTCCGTGCCGTGGCGATCAGTCCCCGTCCCCCGGTCGTCCCCGTTCCTCCGCTTTCCGCGCAGTTCGGAACCGCACGGAAAGCGGAGGAACGGGGACGACCGGGGGACGGGGACTGATGGGTGCACATTGAAGAGTCGTGCGGTGCGGCCAGCGCACGCGACATCGCCCGCGTGACGCGCCGACAGCTGTGCGCAGCTCGCTGCCCTGTCCTGCCGTCCCCTGCCCTTCACTGCTGTTCCAGGCGGTTCATCGGCCCCGATCCACCCGGATTCGACGCCACGGATCGTTGCGCCAAGGCAACGCCCGTGCACGCAGGGACGCCGCTAGCGCCCTCTGGCATCCGTCGAGGACGGTTCGGAGATTGCGGTAGCAGCCCCACACGGGTGGTCCGGCGCCGGATCGCCGTCGCGGGTTCGTCTCCCTGACCGGGTGCTGGAGGGTCGTCCGTGGTGCGCTGTCGTCCGACGCTCCTCCTCGCGCTCGCCATCGCCGCCTGCCGGAGCGGTGGGCAGGGTGCCGGCCCGGCCGAGTCGCTCGCCCCGGACAGCGAGGGGGCGTTCAACCGTTCCGCCGCCGAGGACTCGGTGGTGCCGACGACCGCCTTCTCGGGCGACACGCTCGAGTGGGTGGTGACGAGTTACGGGCGCCCGATCGGTCGCATGCGGCAGTGGAGCGACACCGGGCTCGCGGTCGTGACCACCTTCGGCTGGCGTGCGGGGACCGCCGCGCCGACGCTCCGGCAGGTGGCGCGCGTCGATGCCAGGTCCGCGCTCCCGCTCTCGCAGACGCTCACCGGGTCCGATGCCCTCGGCTCGCCGGTGGTGGAGGTCGTCTCGGTCGCCGACGGCGTCCTCGCGTGGCGTACCGAGTGGGGGGTGAGCCGCGGCGCGGCGCGCAGCTTCGTGCATTCGCAGCTGGGCTTCCCCGAGCACGATGCGATGCTCGCGCGCGCGCTCCTGGCGGTGAAGTCGCGCACCGTCCCGCTCTATCAGGGTGGGCAGGCGACGCTCGCGACCGTCGGCACGCGCAAGGTGCGCGGCGCGGCGCTCGAGACGAACGCCACGCTGCACCTCATCTCGGGGCTCGACCTCGTCCCGGTGCCGGTCTGGCTCGACGCGTCGGGGCGACTCTTCGCGAGCGGGACGCGGGCCACTGCCACCATCCGTCGCGGCTTCGAGCGGGCGATCCCGCAGCTCGTCGCCATGCAGGACTCGGCGCTCCGCGCGCGCGACTCGATCGCCGTGCGACAGCTCGCGCTGCGGCCGGGCGGCGCACTCGTGCTCCGCAACGCCCGCCTCTTCGATCCCGTCTCGCGCCGCGTGCGTGCCGGCGTGGCGATCGTCATCCGCGGCGACCGCGTGGAGACGGTGGCGCGCGATTCGGGGCTCGTCGTCCCGACGGGCGCCACGGTCGTCGACGTGCGCAACCAGTTCATCCTCCCCGGCCTCGTCGACATGCACGCGCGCGCCACCGAGCGCGAGGCGCTGCTGCACCTCGCCGGGGGCGTGACCGGCGTGCGCGACATGACGGGTGACATGATCGACGGCGCCGCACGCCGTGCCCGTTGGGCGCGCGGTGCGGCGCTCGGGCCGTCGCTGCACCTCGTGGCGCGGCTCGACGGGCCCGGGCGCTTCGCGGGGCTCACGCCGGCGATCGTCGCCACGCCCGATTCGCTGCGCGCGGCGCTCGACCGCGCGGGCGAGGCGGGGGTGACGCAGCTCGTGACGGCGCCCTCGCTCGATCCGCGCCTCGCGGCACTCGCCGCGCGCGACGGCGCGCCGCGCGCGATGCGTGTCGCCAGCGGGGCGGTGCAGGGGGCGCTGCCGTCGCGGCTGGTGCGCGATGGCGTGCAGGAGCTGCAGGCGCTCGACGTCGTGCTGGCCGAGGCGCTGGCCGACAGCGCGTACGATGCGCGCACCATGGCGCAGCTCCTCGCGGTCGCGCGACGCGGCGGCACCGTCGACCTGCGCGGCCCCGCGATGACCGCACTCGTCGCGGCACTGCGCGCGCGTCGCGTGGCGGTGCTTCCGCTCCTCTCGACGTACGAGACGCTCCTCACCACGCCGCCCGGCCAGCTGGCGACGACGCATGCCGCGATCGGCGAGCGGCTGCCGCCGATGCTGCGCTCGGCCGTGCGCGGCGGTGGGCTCGCGGTCTCGTCACCGGCCGAGCGGCGTCGCTTCCAGGCCACGTGGGTCGTGCTGCAGCGCCTCGCGAAGCAGCTCTACGATGCCGAAGTCCCGCTGGTGATCGGGGGCGGCGGACTCCCCGGCTTCCAGCTGCATCGCGAGATGGAGCTCCTCGCGCAGATCGGCATCCCGAATGCCGACGTGCTCGCGGCGGCGACGCTGGGTGCCGCGCGCGCGCTCGGCCGCGACAGCGTGGAGGGGCGGATCGCGCCGGGGATGCGCGCCACGCTCGCCATCGTGGACGGCGATCCGCTGCAGTACATGTCGTCGCTGCGGCGCACGACGCTGGTGGTGAAGGATGGCGTGGTGCTGCGCCCCGACAAGCTCTACGGCGCACTGGGCATCGCGCCGGCGCTCGTGTCGCTCCCGGTCGGTGCACCGGGTGCCGCGCGCGCACCGGTGATGGCACGCACCGCCCCCTCGCGCTCCGGACCGGCGGCGCGCAACGTGAAGGGGGCGGCGCGGCCGCGTGGTCGCGCCGCCTCGCCCCGTCGCGCCGCGGCCGGCAGCGCGCGTGCGGCGACCGTCACCGGCGCCACCGCGACCGACACCCCATGACGCCCGCGCTCCGCACCGTCCTCACCTGGCTCCCGCTCGCGGCGTGCGTGGGCGGTGCGCTGGCCGCCTTCCTGCTCGTCGATCCGCTGCTGCGCACCGGCGATCCGGCGATGGTCACGGAGGGCGCGCGCGCCGAGGCGTTCCGGCAGGCACAGGCGTGGTATCGGCTGATGATCGCCGGCGCCGCGGTGAGCCTGCTCTGGGCGCTCGGCCTGCGGCTCTACCTCACGGGACGAGCGGGGTCGACGGCGGCGCCGGCGCGCTGAGCGCGGTGCGCGTCGCGGGTGCGTCACGTGGCATCGCCACGGGCGCGATGCATTCCGGCGATCGCGGGCGCGCCTGCTTCGCGACGCGGCTCACCAGCTGTGCGGCGGCGGTGCCGTCTCCGGTTCGCGCGCCGCGTCGGCACGCCCCTGCGCCATGCGTGCCTGCCCGAACGGGCAGACGTCGAGCACCGCGCACTTGTGGCAGCGCGGGTCGCGATGCGTGCAGACGCGCTGCCCGTGCAGCATGAGCACCTCGTGATGGTCGTAGACCTGCTGTGCGTTCCAGTCGTCGGGGAGGAGCGCGGCGAGCGCCCGGTGCGACGGCCCCACCGGCATCTCGGCCGGGATGAGCGCGAGTCGCACGGCGACGCGGTGATGGTGGCTGTCGACCGGGAGTGCGACGCCGCGCAGCCGGCTGAAGCTGAGCACCGCGGCGCTGGTCTTCGGCCCCACGCCGGGCAACGCCTCGAGCCAGGCTCTCGCCTCCGTCGGCGGGAGGTCGCCGAGGAAATCGAGCGCGTGCGCCTCGAGGTGGCCGACGCGCTCGGTGACGAGCTGCAGCACGCGCTGGATGCGCGGCGCCTTCTGCTCGGGCCACGTGACGCCGGCGATCGTCGCCTGCACGTCGGCCACCGGCGCGTCGCGCACGGCGGCCCAGGTGCGGTAGGTGGCCTGCAGCGCGCGGAAGGCGCGTCCCGAGTCGGCATTGCGCGTTCGATGCGAGAGCATCGAGCCCACGAGTTCGCTCAGCGGATCGTGGTCGCGGAAGTAGGCGATGGGGCAGCCGTAGACGACGCAGAGGCGCTCGTGGACGAGGAGCGCCTTCTCGTGGCGCGGGAGCGAGGGATCCGGCGCGGCGCCGTGCGACGCGGGGTTGCTGCTCGCCGTGTGCGCGTCGTGGCGAGCGTCGTCGCGCTCGTCGTCGCGCTCGTCGTCGCGCGATCGGTCGGTGCCGGCGGCAGACGTGGCCATGCCGCTGCTGTCGTCACGGGTCGTGCCACGGGCGGTGCGGCGCGGTGCGGTGCGGCGCCCGCATGCCGCTGGTGCCGGTGCCGCCGCGCCGCGTGCGCGCAGCGCCTGGTAGATCCGCACGTTGAGCATCGCCCCCGTGATCCCGGTGTGTTCGTCGGCGACGCGCGGCTCGTCGGGGACGCCGAGCCGCGCGGCGAGTGCGGCGCCGGTGAGTTCGCGGTAGCCGAGCGACCACGCCATGCTCGGCACGTCGAGCACGAAGTAGTGGTAGAGCGTGCGCCAGCTCGTGCCGCGGGTGCGGAAGAGGTGGTCGAGGAAGGCGGCGTCGAACTGGCTGTTGAAGGCGACGAGCATCGTCGGGTGACCGCCGGCCCGGGCGCGGTGCCAGGCCACGAGCGAGTCGACCGCCTGCCGCGGCGCGAGTGCGCGCCGCCGACGCCAGGTGGCGGCGTGGAAGCCGTTCACGCGCTGCGCGCCGGGCGAGAGGCGCTCGGGGTGGTCGGGCATCACGCGCAGGAAGAGCGAGTCGATGACGCGTCCCTCGAGGTCGGTGAGCACGACGCCGATGTCGATCATCTCGTGCCACCCCGGGACGAGGCCGGTGGTCTCGAC
>JALOPO010000433.1 GCA_025453855.1 Gemmatimonadaceae bacterium | reverse complement strand
CACCGTCGGTTCGCCGGTGCGCGTGCGCATCATCGAGCCGGCCACGCCCACGATGTCGCCGACGTGCAGCTCGCCGAGCAGCGCCCACGTCGCCTCGGGCAGCTCGTCCTTGCGGAAGTAGGCCTGGATCCGTCCACCCGCATCGACCAGGTGCGCGAACGTCGCCTTTCCCATCGGCCGCAGCGCCGCCACGCGCCCCGCGATGCGCACCGCCGGCCCCGTGGCATCGTCGCCGAGCGCCGCGATCGCCTCGTGCGCGCGATGCGTCGGGTCCCACGCGTACGCGAATGGCGCCGTCCCCGCGGCGGCGATGCGCTCCATCGACTCGCGTCGCGCCTGCATCACGTGGTTGAGCTCCTCGCCCGCGTTCCCCGCTCCCGCCGTCCCCTCGGCCACGTCGCTCATGCGCCCGCCCCCGCCTGCTGCTGCTTGAGGTAGGCCTCGATGAACGGATCGATGGCGCCATCCATGATCTTCTGCACGTCGGGGATCTTGAGGTCGGTGCGGTGGTCGTTGACCATCGTGTACGGCTGGAAGACGTAGCTCCGGATCTGCGAGCCGAACGTCACGTCGGCCTTCGTCGCATCGAGCGCCGCCTTCACCGCCAGCCGCTTCTCGATCTCCGCCTGGTACAGCTTGTTCTTCAGCATCTTCATGGCGGTCGCCTTGTTCTTGAACTGCGACCGCTCCTGCTGGCTCGCCACCACCGTGTTCGTCGGCAGGTGGGTGATGCGCACCGCCGACGACGTCTTGTTCACGTGCTGCCCGCCCGCGCCGCTGGCGCGGTAGACGTCGATCCGCAGGTCCTCATCGCGTATCTCGATGTTGATCTCCTCGTTCACCACCGGATAGACGAAGATCGACGCGAAGCTCGTGTGGCGACGCGCCTGCGAGTCGAACGGCGAGATGCGCACCAGCCGGTGCACCCCCGCCTCCGCGCGCAGGAAGCCGTACGCGTACTGCCCCTTGATCTCGAGCACCGCCCCCTTGATCCCCGCCTCCTCGCCCTCGGAGAGGTCGAGGACCTCGATCTCGAAGCCCCGCCGCTCGGCCCAGCGCGTGTACATGCGCATGAGCATCGACGCCCAGTCCTGCGCCTCGGTGCCGCCCGCGCCGGAGCTGATCTCCACCTGCGCGTCGCGCACGTCGTCCGGATCGCGGAGGAGCGACTTGAGCTCCAGCTCCGCCAGCGCCGCGTCGATCGCCTCCGACTCCGATGCCAGCTCGGCGAGCATCCCCGCATCGGGCTCCGCCTCGAGCAGCTCGGCGAGGTCGCGCGCATCGCGCAGGCGTCCCTCGACCTTCTCGAACGGCTCGATCCACTGCCGCGATTGCTTCACCTGCTGCACCACCTGCTGCGCGCGCTCCTGGTCGTTCCAGAAGCTCGCGTCGGACATCTGCGACTCGAGTTCGCTCAGGCGCTCGCGCTGGCCGGCGATGTCAAAGGTACCTCCGCAGTTCATCCACCCGCAGCGCGCGGGCATCGAGCTGGCGACCGAGTTCCTGGAGATCGAGCATGATGGCGTGACGGTGACACGGAACGGATGAGCCGCCCCCCCGGGGCCGGGAGGACGGCTCGGTGCACGGCGCGAGTGCACAAGATAACCACGACTGGCGGTCGGGCGGCGCCCGCAGCGCCGCCGTCGGCGCCGATCAGAAGATCGGCTTCCCCTCGGCGAGCACCTCGTTGAGCGCATCCTGGAAGTAGGTCGTGCTCTCCGCGATCTCGCGCCCCACCTGGTCGACGTACTCGTCGTAGCTGCGGCGGATCTCGTCCTTGAACACCGTCTTGAGCGTGCCGTTCGCGAGCGCCTCGGAGCGCTTCTGCGGCTGGTACGCCACCATGTCCGAGACCAACGCGCGCGCGAGCCGCTTGGCACGCACCTGCGGATCGCTCTTCAGGAACGGATTGATGACGCGCTTGCCATCCGGCCCCACCGCTGCGGGCTTCGCCGGCGCGGGTGCGGGGACCGGCGCCGCCGTCACCAGCTGGGCCGGCGACATCGGAGGCGGCGGCACGAGCGGACGGAGCGGGACGCTCGGCGCCACCGGTGCGGTCGGCGGTGCGGGAACGATGGTCGGCGCCGCCGGCGGCGCCGGCACGGAGGCGGCCGGCGTCGGGGTCGCCGGCGACGCGATCGGCGTCGGCTGCGCCGGCACCGCCATGGGCGTCGGCTCGGACGCGGTGATGGCCTCGCTCGCAACCGCTGTCGCCTCCCCACGCTGCGCGGCGACCTCGATCGGCGATGGCACCGCCACGGTCGGCGCGGTCGGTGTGGGCTCCACGAGCGGCGGGAGCTCCGTGCTCCACGTCGGCGTCGGGAGCGACGGCACCGTGGGCGCCACGATCGGCGTCGCCGCCGCGTCGGGAGTCGGCAGCGGGAACGGTGGCAGCGACGGCCCACCCGTCCCGAACGCGGGCACCGAAGGGGGCGTGACGGTGGCGCCCGCACGCGGCGTCCCCCATCCCGAGGGTGCCGCGCCAACGGCTGCCGGCGACGGCCCCGCAGACGCTGCAGCGCGCCCGCACGCCGGTCGTCGGCACCTTGGCCGGGTCGACCCGGAAGACGGAGCGGCAGTCCTGGCACGTCACGTTCACGGCGACATCTCCTCACGCATGGGCTGGCTCGACGGCGACGCCGTCACGTCGGAACGCCGATCCGCCACCCAGACCGATCCGGGAAGCGTCTTGGCGTAGGTCTTCATCTCGGTGGCGAGTTCGCTCACCTGTGCCGGATGGACGAACGACCTCCGGTCGGTGGTCACGACCCCGATGGAAAGCGTCATCAGCGGTACCCGGTCCAGGCGACCCCGGCGATCCTTGCCGAAAAAATAGCCCGCCTGTCGGTCCTGGGCAGAGTAGCGCTCCGGGAGGAGGCGATCGGCCTCGCGCACCGCGGCCTCGCAGATGACCGGCGCGCGATCCACCGGGACGAGGAAGAGGAAGTCGTCGCCGCCGATGTGCCCCACGAAGCCGCGATCGGGCGCATGCGCATACACGGACTGCACGAGCAACCGCCCCACGGCGCGGATCACGTCGTCGCCCTCCGCGTAGCCGTATCGATCGTTGAACTCCTTGAAGTGATCGAGATCGGCGTAGCAGGCCGCGAACGGCTCGCGCTCGGCGATGGCGGCGCTGATCGCCTCGCCACCCGGGAGGCGCGTCGAGGGATTCGCCTGCAGGTCGCGCTGCGAGCGCCGGAGCGCCGCCGACAGGCGGGCCCGCACCTCGCTCGCGCTCCGCTCCTCGGCCAGCACGTCGTCGGCGCCCGCACCGAGCCAGTCGGCCACCGCCTGTTCGGGCGCCCAGACGAGCACCGGGATCGACTGCAGGATCGCGTCACGCTTCATCGAGGCGATGAAGCGCGTCGCGGCCGCCCCGTCGCTCCCGGCACCGGCCGCGATCACCACCAGTTGGGGAGTGACCTCGCGCAGCCAGGCCGGCGGCACCGCCTCGAGTGCCAGCGCGCTCAACCCCAGGCCGCGTCGACGCGCGAAGTCGGCGAGCTGGGCGCCCAGCTCGGGCGCGAGCGCGCCGATGGCGAGGAGACCGTCCGCAGGGATCGCGAAGGCCCCCACGGCATCG
>JALOPO010000432.1 GCA_025453855.1 Gemmatimonadaceae bacterium | reverse complement strand
CGCCGCGTCCGGCGCTCCCGCACCACCGCGCCGCGCATCCCGCCAATTGCGACGCTGCGCGCGCCCCACGAGATATCCGGCACCCACGCCGGCGTCTGCCTCGCGGCCGGCACGCTTCTTCTCAACGCCACGGGCCTTCCGCCTCATGCCCCCCGAGATCCGCCGCGCCGCCGTCCTCGGCGCGGGGACGATGGGGAGCGGGATCGCCGCACACCTCGCCAACGCGGGTGTGCCGGTGCTCCTGCTCGACATCGTTCCCGCCGGTGCCGCCGAACGCTCCGCCCTCGCCCAGGGCGCGCTGCAGCGCATGCGCACCCAGCAGCCCGCGCCGTTCATGTCGCCCGACGCGGCGGCGCTCGTCACCCCGGGCAACCTCGAGGACGATCTCGCGGCGCTGGCCGAAGTCGACTGGATCGTGGAGGCGGTGCTCGAGGAGCCCGCGGTCAAGGCTGCCCTCTACCGGCGCATCGACGCCGCCCGCCGCCCCGGCTCGATCGTCAGCTCGAACACCAGCACGATCCCGCTCTCGGTCCTCCTCGACGGCCAGCGCGAGGCCTTCGCCGCCGACTTCGCGATCACGCACTTCTTCAATCCGCCGCGCCACATGCGGCTGCTGGAGCTCGTCACCGGGCCGCGCACGCGTCCCGAGGTCGCGAGCGCGCTGCGCGACTTCTGCGACGTGCGCCTCGGCAAGGGGGTCGTGACCTGCAAGGACACGCCCGGCTTCATCGCCAACCGCATCGGCACGTACTTCATGTACGCCGCCATGCACGAGGCGCAGCGCCACGGCCTCACCGTCGAGGAGGCGGACAGCGTCTGCGGCAGGCCGATGGGGCTCCCCAAGACGGGCGTCTTCGCGCTCACCGATCTCGTGGGACTCGACCTGATGCCGCACATCATGACGAGCTTCCGTGCCACGCTCCCGGCCGATGACGCCTTTCGCGCGCTGCCGCCGTCGTACGCGCCGATGGACGCGCTGATCGCGGCCGGCAACACGGGGCGCAAGAGCACGGGCGGCGGCTTCTATCGCATGGTCGTCGGCCCGGATGGTGCGAAGCGCAAGGAGGTCGTCGACCTCGCCACCGGCCACTACCGCGCCGAGCGGACGCCGCGCCTCGCGAGCGTGGAGGCGGCGAAGGGGCGCGATGCGCTGCGCAGCCTCGTCTCGAGCGACGACAAGGGAGGGCGCTTCGCGAAGGCGCTGCTCGGCGCGGCCCTCGGCTACGCCGCGTCGCTCGTGCCCCAGATCGCCGATCGCGTGAGCGACGTGGACGAGGCGATGCGCCTCGGCTACGGCTGGAAGTTCGGTCCCTTCGAGCTCATCGACCTGCTCGGCTCGGGGGCGTTCGCGCAGGCGCTCGCGCAGGCAGGGGCCCCGATGCCGCCGCTCCTCGCCACCGCGGCCGGGCGCCCGTTCTACCGCACCGAGGGCGGCGTGCTGCAGGAGCTCCTGCCGAGCGGCGAGTACGCGGCGGTGCCGCGCGCGCCGGGCGTGCTGCGCCTCGCCGACATCAAGCGCGCGTCGAAGCCCCTGCTGAAGAGCGCCAGCGCCGCGGTCTGGGACATCGGCGACGGCGTGCTCTGCCTCGAGTTCACGAGCAAGATGAACTCGCTCGATCCCGACATCATGCAGATGCTGCGCACCGTCATGGCGCACATCGGCGACGGGAGCGGAGCGCACAGGGCGCTCGTGATCCACAACGAGGGGCACAACTTCAGCGTCGGCGCCAACCTCGGACTGGCGCTCTTCTCGCTCAACATCGCGATGTTCGACGCGGTGGAGCAGAGCGTCGCCGACGGGCAGCAGACGTACCGCGCGCTGCAACGCGCGCCCTTCCCGGTGGTGAGCGCGGTGCAGGGGATGGCGCTCGGTGGCGGCTGCGAGCTCCTGCTCCACAGCCACGCCGTGCAGGCGCACGCCGAGAGCTACATCGGCCTCGTGGAGACGGGCGTCGGGTTGATCCCCGGCTGGGGCGGGTGCAAGGAGCTCCTTCTGCGCCACGTCGCCACCGCCACCGATGCCACGCAGGCGTTGATGGCGACGGGGAAGCTCTTCGAGACGATCGGCATGGCGAAGACGAGCACCAGCGCCGCCGACGCGAAGCGGCTCGGCTACCTGCGCGCGAGCGACGGGATCACGATGAACCGCGACCGGCTGCTCGCCGACGCCAAGGCGACGGCGCTGGCGCTCGTCGCGCGCGGTGCGTCCGCGCCGACGGCGGCGGCCACGGTGACGCTCGCCGGCCCCGCGGGGAAGGCGATGCTCATGGCGGCGGTCGACGGGATGGTCGCGGCGGGGAAGGCGACCGCGCACGATCGCGTGACGAGCGATGCGCTCGCGACGGTGCTCACCGGCGACGCCGGCGGCACGATGGACGACGACGCGCTGCTGGCGCTCGAACGCAAGGCCTTCATGGGACTCGTGCGCACGCCCGGCACGCTGGCCCGCATCGAGCACATGCTCGCCACCGGCAAGCCGCTGCGGAACTGAGGAGGACGGACCGATGCCGACGTACAAGGCCCCGCTCGAGGACATGCAGTTCATCCTCCTACCCCTCGCTCACGTCGCTCCCCGGCTACGCCGACTTCGACGGCGAGATGGCCGAGGCGGTGCTGGCGCAGGCGGCGCAGTTCTGCGAGGAGGTGCTCCAGCCGCTGAACCAGGTGGGCGACCAGGAGGGGTGCACGCTGTCGGGTGGCACGGTGACCACCGCCACCGGCTTCAAGGAGGCGTACGACCAGTACGTGCAGGGCGGGTGGCCGGCGCTGGCCGCCGATCCCGCCTTCGGCGGGCAGGGGGCGCCGCAGGTGCTCCGCTTCGCGGTGGAGGAGATGATCTGCGCGAGCAACCTCTCCTTCGGCATGTTCCCGGGGCTCAGCCACGGCGCGTACCACGCGCTGCTGCTGCACGGCACCGACGAGCTCAGGGCGACGTGGCTGCCGAAGCTCGCCGACGGCTCGTGGGCGGGGACGATGTGCCTCACCGAGGCGCACAGCGGCACCGACCTCGGGCTGCTGCACACCAAGGCGGAGCCGGTGCCGGACTCCGACGGTGCCTACGCGATCAGCGGGCAGAAGATCTTCATCTCGGCCGGCGACCACGAGCTGACG
>JALOPO010000431.1 GCA_025453855.1 Gemmatimonadaceae bacterium | reverse complement strand
GAGCTCGCTCAGCTGCTCCATGACGATGAAGACGCGGTGGCCGAGCTTCTGCCCGATGAGCGCCAGCCGCATGAACTCGTGGTCCTTGTAGCCGTTGCACACGATCAGCTGGTCGGTGCGCTCGCTGAGCGCCAGCACCGCCTGCAGCTCGGGCTTGGAGCCGCACTCGAGCCCGACGCCGTACGGGCGCCCGTACTCGACGATCTCCTCGACCACGTGGCGCTGCTGGTTGACCTTGATCGGGTAGACGGTCGTGTAGGTCCCCGTGTACTCGAACTCGCGGATCGCCTGCTGGAACTCCTCGGCCAGCTGCGCCACGCGCGACCGGAGGAGGTCCGAGAAGCGCAGCAGCACCGGGAGCGCGACCCCCTGCGCCTCGAGGTCCTGCGCGAACTCGAAGAGGTCGACCGTGTGCGACGGATCGCGCTTGTCGGGGCGCACGATCACGCGCCCGGCATCGTTGATGTCGAAGTAGCCGGCGCCCCATCCCTCGATGTTGTAGAGGGCGCGCGCGGCGTCGATGTCCCAGGCGGTGCCGGGCGCGGCGTCGGCCGGCGGCAGGCGGAGCGTCGTCATGGCGCGGAAGAATAGGCCCGGCGGGACCCCGGGGGTATGCTTGCGTCGATGTTCACGACCGATGCCCCCCTGCTCGTCACCGGCGCCACCGGCACCGTGGGGCGCGAGGTGCTGCGCGCCGCCCTCGCCGCCGGTCATGCCGTGCGCGCGCTCGTCCCCGATCCCGACGGCGCACTCGACCGACTGGCGTCGGTGCTCCCCGATGGCGCACGCCATCGCGCCGAGCGACGGCTGCAGGCCGCGCGCTGGGACTTCCTCGACCGTCGCGCGCTCGGCGATGCGGTCGCCGGCGGGACGCGCCTCTTCCTCCTCCGCCCTCCCGCCATCGCCGACGTCGACGGGGCGATCGCACCGGCCATCGACGCCGCGCTCGATGCCGGCGTGCGCCATGTCGCCTTCCTCTCGATCCAGGGCGCCGAGCGCAATCGCCTCGTCCCGCATCGGGCGATCGAGGACCACCTCCGCGGATGCGCCGCCCGTGACCCGCGTGTGACGTGGCACTTCGTGCGCGCCGCCTTCTTCATGCAGAACCTGCTCACCGCGCACGGCGACGAGCTGCGACGCGAGAGCACGCTGCACATCCCGGCGGGCGACGGACGGACGGCGTTCGTCGATGCGGTCGACCTGGGCGATGCGATCGTGCGACTCCTCGCCGAGCCCGTGCCGACGAGCGCCGCCCACGAGTGCACGGGGCGCGAGGCGCTCGACTACGACGAAGTCGTCGCCATCCTCAGCCGCGCACTCGGGCGCCCGATCTGGTACGATGCGATGGGGCTCGTGCGCTTCTATCGGCGCCGTCGCGCGATGGGTGAGCCACGTGCGCTGGTGGGGGTGATGTGCGCGCTCTACACGGCGACGCGCCTCGGCCTCGCCGACCGGTGCACGCCCGACCTCGAGCGACTGCTCGGCCGCGCGCCGCGGACCCTCGCCGAGTTCGCGCGTGACAATGCGGCGGCGTTCGCGCCGGCGTCGCCGGCATAGCATACCCGGCATAGCATACACGGCGCACCGTCGTCGCCGAGAGGAGGCCGCAGATGTCCGAGTCCAGTGAGTTGCCCGTCCCCCCGCGGCCCGTGGATGGCCGCGTCTTCGGCGAAGTGGAGGCACTTGCCATCTGGGCACGCGCCGCGACGCTCCAGGCCGAGGCCGCGCGGGAGGCAGCGGTGCGCTTCGGTGTCGAACCGCCCGAGCCTCCCGCGAGCGAAGCCGGCGGGACGCTCGCGATCGATCCGGCCACGCGCGCGCCGGCGGGGATGTACCTCGCCAGCGAGGTGCTGGCGGCAGCGCTCGAGGCGGGCATCCCGCGCGACTGCGTGATGATCGCGATCGCGGAGCACGAGGCGGTGGGAGGCGAGGCGGCGCTCGCGCTCGACGCCGTGGACGCGCGGGCGCGCGCGCGGCTGGTGGGGCACGAGGCCACGAGCGTGCGGGCCGAGGCCGTGCTCCCCGAATCGCCGACCACGGTGCTCGCGCGCCTGCGCCGCGTCGCCGCGAGCGCGCCGTACGACTTCGCCTTCGACGCGACGGTGGGCGGGCATCCCGTCGAGGGGGGTGTGCTGCGCTTCCGCAATCCGCTCATGCACGAGCGCGGAGAGGCGGAGCACGCGCGACGCGGCATCAACTGGTTCGCGTATCACACGTCGCGCATGCAGGTGCGGCACGTGCACGTCACGCTCGCGCCGCGCGGCACCGCGGAGGCACCCGGCTGCGAGGTGGTGATCACCGGCGACCTGCGACCCGGCCAGCGCTGGAACGTGCGCTTCGTGCGCGGCGCGAGCGCCGTGCTCACGGCGCTGTTCGGCATCGTGGGGGCGGGCCTCGGCTTGAAGCTGCTGGGCGGCCTGGCCGGTGCCGCTGGTGGGGCCGTGGCGGGCCTCGCGGCGGGCATCGGCTACACCGCCTTGCTGGCGGCGATCTCGCGGTGGGAGCATCGCGCGGCTCGCCGCGCGATCGAGGGCGCATTCGGCGAGCTGCTGCGCGCCGTGCAGCGCCCGGGCGACGAGGCGCGCGCGTTCGCGCCCCCCGCCGCCGCCGCGCCGCCCCGCCTGGTGAGCGGGGAGGACGGTGCCCCGCTGCGCATCGGCCGCGCCCCG
>JALOPO010000430.1 GCA_025453855.1 Gemmatimonadaceae bacterium | reverse complement strand
CGCGACATCGACCCGCGCGAGCACGACGCGGTGCTCTTCGTCGGCGGCCACGGCACGATGTGGGACTTCGCGAACGACGAGGCGATCGCCACGATCATCCGCGAGATCGACGCGCAGGGTGGCATCGTGGCCGCGGTCTGCCATGGACCTGCCGCGCTCGTGCAGGCGACACGCGCCGACGGCACGCCGTTGGTCGCCGGTCGCCGCATCGCGACCTTCACGGACGCCGAGGAGCGCGCGGTGGGGCTGCACGAGACGGTGCCGTTCCTCCTCGAATCGACGCTCGCGGCGCGCGGCGCGCAGGTGACGGCCGCTGCGCCGTGGCAGGCGAACGTGGTCGTCGATGGCCGACTGATCACGGGGCAGAACCCGGCATCGGCGCGTGGCGTCGGCGAGGCCATGGCGGCCGTGCTGGCGGCGCGCGTGCCGCACGCAGCGTAGGCGGCGCATCGCCGACCCGGCGCGGCGCGATAGAATGCACGGCATGCCGACCATCACGCGCCGCGCGGCGGGCAATCGCAGCCGCTATGCAATCCTGGGTGCGCTCGCACTCGGGCCCAAGTCGGGCTATGACCTGCGCTCGTTCTTCGAGCGCAACCTCGGCTTCTTCTGGCAGGAGAGCTACGGGCAGATCTACCCGATGCTGCGGGCGCTCGCCGGGGAGCGACTCATCGAGGCGCAGGAGGCTGCGGCCGGGACGCGCCGACGACCGTACGCCATCACGCGGAAGGGGCGGGCCGCACTCGCGCGGTGGCTCGACGAGCCAGCCGCCATGGATGTCGGGCGCGTGGAGGTCCTGCTCAAGCTGTTCTTCGCGCGCAACGGATCGCCGGACGCGCTGGCGACGCACCTGGCGCAGTTCCGTGCCGAGCACGAGCAGCGCCTGCGGCTGTACAGCGCGGTCGAGGCGCGCTTCGCCGACGAGTTGGCGCACTTTCCGGAGGTGCGCTACTGGCGCGCGGCGATGCGCTACGGGGTGCACCTCAGCCAGGCGATGCTCGCGTGGTGCGAGGAGACGACGCGCGCGCTGTCGCCCGTCCTGGTGCCGACGACGGTCGAAACTCCGCGCCCGGCGCGGCGCCCCCGCCGCTGACCGCCCGTGGCTTGCGTGCCTGGTGCCGGAGTATATCTTCGAGATACTATATCTGGCCGATATATCTCGCCGAGGGCGCCGCCATGCCGATCTCGCCGTTCGTCCGCAGCCGTGGCCAGGCGCCAGTGGCGCTCGCCGCGCTCGCGGCCGTCACGCTCGACGCGCAGGCGCCCGACACCACCACCGACGTGTGGCGCCACGCGTCGCGCCGCTTCGCCTTCGCCGAGAGTTACGTCGCGCTCGACGCCTACCAGCTCGGGACCGCCACCCTCCCCGGCGACCCCGGCAACCGGGCCGCCACCATCGCCACCCCCCGTTCCGTCTCGCCACGGCTCAGCATCGGTGCGATGCACTTCTGGGGGCACGCCGACCTGCACGTCTCCTTCGTTCCCGGCGCGAACGCGCGTCGCGCGCTCGACGAGACGGACCGGCCCAACGCCGCGCTGCGCCCCGGTCTCGAGACCGGCGTGCGCGTCTATCCCCTCGCCCTGCGCCCCGACGGCATCCCTCGTCCGTTCGTCGGCATCGGCTTCCAGCGCCTGCGCGTCGCGCGCGTCGGTGCCGCCGGCGAGGGCGCCGATCTCGCCCTCGTGCGCTTCCCCATGCAGGTCGGCTTCGCCGCCCGGCGCCGCAACCTCATCGTGCAGGCCGGCGCGCACGCCATCACCGATCGCGACTTCCGGTACGCCATCGAACCGGGGATGCCAGCCGCGGCAACGCTCCCGCGCCTTGCGCTCTGGTTCGGTGTCCAGCGCACCTTCGAGACGACGCGGCAGCTCACCGCGCAGGTCGCCGATGGACGCGAGGCCGCGCGCGAGCAGCGGCTGCGTGCCGCGGGGCAGCTGCGTGGCCCCTACGTGGGCATCGGCGCCTCGACGGCGACGATGGTCGGCGGCTCGGGCTGGAACAGAGCCGTGCGCCCCGAACTCGGCGTGCGCCTGCCGGGGGCGATCTTTCCCGAGCTGGCACTCGGCTGGGAGGATCCCGATCGCCGGATCGCGCTGCAGCTCATGGGACGCCGATGGACGCTCGCACAGGAAGCCTACGGCCTGCGTCAGTCGATGTCGCGCGCCAGCGTCGCCGTCGAACTGCTTCGGTTCCTCGGTGACTACCACGGCTTCGTGCCGTACGTCGGCGTCGCGCTCGGCGGCGATCGGCTGCGCCTCACGGAATCGTGGAACGCCGACGCCGACACGACCGGGCGCGCCGCAGCGCAGTCGCGAGCCGCATGGCACGTCGTCCCCGGCGCCGTGATCGGGTGGGACATCCGCCCGCGCCGCACCGAGCGGATCGTGCTGCGCACCAACCTGCGTCTCGCGCCGGGGGCACGCCTGGCGATCGCCGAGGGACGCGCGGCGAGCTTCGCGCATCTCGAGTTCAACTTCATCCAGGTGGCGCGGAAGCTCGGGAAGCGCGGTCGCCACCCCGTCGCCTGCAGCGCGGCGCTCGCGATGCGCTGGTTCGATCGGGCGGGCGGCTCGGTGCCCGTGAAGCAAAGCGTCGCCGGATCGACCCCGCGCCGGACCGCCAGCCATTCGGCGATCTCCCGTGCACGCGCCGGTGTGCCGTCGGCGCAGTTGAATGCGTGCGTCCCCTGCACGCCGAGCACGTGCGCGATCGCCGCCACGATGTCGTCGCGATGCGCGAGGTTCACCCAGTAGTCCCCACCGCGCGCGAGCGACTCGGCGCGCGCGTACCGCGGCGACGGGTCGCGCCCGGGGCCGTAGATCCCCGCCACGCGGAGCACGATCGCCGGCACGTCGCCGGCCTCGAGCAGCACGTCCTCGGCCGCGATCAGCGCCGCATTGCCCGGTCCGCGCCCCGCACG
>JALOPO010000429.1 GCA_025453855.1 Gemmatimonadaceae bacterium | reverse complement strand
TCGGGGGACGGCACGGACGACGCCACGCGGCGTCGATCGCTCGACCGGACGCTCGCCACCGGCGTCGCCTGGCTCGGCGTGCTTCGCTGGATCGCGCAGGCGCTCTCCTGGGCGACGACGGTGCTCGTCGCCCGCATGCTCGACGCCGATGCCTACGGCATCATCGCCGTCGCATCGGTCTTCACCTCGGTGGCGGCCTACTTCACCGAGCACGGCGTGGCGCGGGTGGTCATGCTGCGCCGCATCGACGACGCCGACACGCAGGCGCAGCTCCACACGGTGGCGATCGGCTTCGGGGTGCTGTTCGCCGTCGCCCTCGCCGCCGGTGCGCCGCTCATCGCCGGCATCTTCGATGATCGTCGCCTCGCCGGCGTGATCCTGCTGCTCGCGGTCACGCCGCTCCTGAGCGGCCTGTTCGGCATCCCGCTGGCGCGGCTGCAGCAGCGGCTCGACTACGCGCGCATCGCCCGGATCGAGCTGCTCCGTTCGGTGGGGCAGTCGGCGACGGTGCTCGGCTTCGCCCTGGCCGGGGCAGGGTACTGGTCGTTGCCGGCGGGGATCGTCGCGACGCATGCCCTCGCGCTCGCGCTCACCGCGCGGGTGGCGTGGATCGCACCGGTGCGCCCCGACTGGGCGCGCGTCCGCGAGCCGCTCGCCTACATGCGCCACATCACCGGCGGTGTCCTGCTCTGGCACATCGCCGTGTCGTCCGACCGCGCCGTCGGCGGGCGGGTGCTCACGCTCGGCGCGATGGGGCTCTACCAGTTCGCGTGGAACATCGCCTCCCTGCCGGGCGAGAAGATCACCAACGTCCTGCAGGCGGTCGCCGCGCCGTTCTTCGGCAACATCGGGGACGACCCCGCGGCGCTCCGTCGCTACCTCCTCGTGATGACCGAGACGCTGGCGCTGGTGATCATGCCGGTCCTCGTCGGCTTCGCGCTCGTCGCGCCGGCCTTCGTGCCGCTCGTCTTCGGGGCGCAGTGGCGCGACGCGGTCGTGCCGCTGCAGGTCCTCGTGCTCTACGCGCTCGCGCAGAACCTCGCCGTCCTCCTCAACCTCGTCCTCTCGGCCGCCGGCCGGGCGGGCGTGGTGACCTGGACGAACAGCGCGCTGGCGCTCCTCCTCCCGCCGCTGTTCTGGGTCGCCGCCCGCTCGGTGGGGATCGTCGGGCTGGCCGCGGTCTGGGCGCTCGTGCAGCCGCTCATGCTCGGGGTGCCCCTCCTCGCGATGCGCCGCCATCTCGGCCTCTCGCTGCGCGCGTACGCGGGGACGCTGGTCCCCCCCGCGCTCGGCTGCGCGGTGATGACCGCGGTGGTGCTCGGCCTCGAGGCGGCGACCGCCGCGCAGCCGGTCGTCTACCGGCTGGTGCTCGCGATCGGGATGGGAGCGCTCGCGTACGCGGCGACGACGGTGCTGCTCTTCAAGGGGCGGCTGCTGGCGCTGCGCGAGGTGTGGATGGCGGGACGACGCGCGGCATGATCCGCTACGCGGTGGTGATCCCGGCCCGCAACGCGCGGGCCTACGTCGGCGACGCCGTGGCGAGCGCGCGTACGCAGACCGTGCCACCCGACGAGGTGATCGTCGTCGACGACGGCTCGACCGACGACACCGCGGCCGTCGCCCGTGCGGCCGGTGCCCGTGTCGTCCCGCATCCGACCGCGCGCGGCGTCTCGGCCGCCCGCAACACCGGGATCGACGCCGTCGCCGCCCCCGTCGTCGCGTTCCTCGACGCCGACGATCTCTGGACCCCCGATCACGCGATGCGCTGCCTCGCGCCGTTCGCGAACGGGCGCCCCTGCGTCGCCTTCGGTCGCTCGGTGAGCTTCATGACCGACGAGGAGGTCGTCTGGCCGCGGATCGCCGCCGGGACGCTCGCCGATCCCCTTGGCACGCTGCTCGTCGACAACACCGTCCCGCAGTCGTCGGCCGTCGTCTCGCGCGACGCGCTGCTGGCGGTCGGCGGCTACGACGAGGCGCTCGCGCTCTCCGAGGACTACGACCTCTGGTGCCGCCTCGCCGACCGCTGCGTCTTCGTGCACACGGGGGCGACCACGACCCGGCGCCGCGTCCATGCCGCGCAGACGACGTGGGCGCGCGCGCACGAGATGCGCGAGGCCGCGTGGCAGGTCCGCCGGCGCGCGATGGCGCGCCTCGCCCCCGGTGAACGCCCGGCGCGCCTCCCCGCACTCGTCGCGGCGATGCGCCTCGAGCGCGCCGCCGCGATCCGCCTCGGCGACGCGCAGGGAGCGGCCGGACTCCGCGCGCTCGCCGCGCGCATGGACGGCGAACTCGAGACCGGCGACCTCCTGCAGCGCACCGTCCTCGGCGCCGGTGCCACCGCGCTCGCGCTGCGCGTCGCCGTCGGCCGCCTGCTGCGGATGGTCCGGTGACGCCGCTCGCCAAGCTGCGCGGCCGCTCGCCGCGCGAGCTCGCCGATCGCCTCGCGCACCGGGTGCGCCTCGAAGCCGACCGACGCCGCGTGCGCCGCCCGACGGTGCTGCCGATCGACGGCCCGTCGGCGATCGTCCCCGTCCCGACGCTCGACGGCGCGGCGCTCCGCGCGCGCCTCGGCCCCGACGGGACCGCACGCGTGCTCGCCCGCGCCGACGCCGTGCTCGCGCGCCGCTTCCCGCTCCTCGGCCACGACGCGCTCGACTACGGCGATCCCCCCGACTGGCATCGCGAT
>JALOPO010000035.1 GCA_025453855.1 Gemmatimonadaceae bacterium | reverse complement strand
GTGATGATCGCGGTCGCCTGCGCCTCGTGCGCCACCGCGTGCAGGATCGCCGCGTCGGCATCGGCGATCGGCGACGCGGTCGCCTCGAGGAGCGCGGTCGCGGCCAGCGGCGTCACGGGCACGATCGCCACCAGCTGCTCGATGATGCCACGCGCCTGCGCCGCTCCCACCGCGCGCACCGCCACCTGCCAGGCGAGCGCCACCGATTCCGCGCTCGTGGTCGCCTCGAGGTCGCCGCGGACGATGCGGTCGAGGAGCCGCGCGGCCGCGTCGGCATGCGGCGCCCGCGCGAGGAGCACGTCGAGCAGGACGTCGGGGGCGAGCAGGATCACGCGCCCGCCCGCGTGGCGGCGACGGCGCGGAGCCGCTGCTGGTCGGCATCGACCGGGCGGAGCGCGCCGAAGAGTCGACGGATCGGTGGGGCGAGGCCCTCCGGCATGGTGGCCGGCGGCAGGGCGAAAGCCGGGAGCAGTTCGGGGCCGGGAGCGACGAGTGCCGCTGGCGCCTCTGGTGCAGTCGGGAACGTGCCGACCTCGTGCATTTCGCCTGTGATCCGGCCGTTTCCGGCATCGTGTCGCCCGGCGATGACGGCCGGCGATGCGCTCGTCCCTTCGGCGTCCTCGACCGGATGGTCTGCCGAGCTGGCAGGCGAAGCGCCGGGGCGCGCAGTGGCGCCGGCGGGCGGCGCGTCGAGGAAGGCCGCCACCGCGCTGTTCACCAGTTCCGAGACCGTCCGCTCCTCCTCGGCCCCGATCCGACGCAACCGGCGGTGGAGGTCGGGCTCGAGGTAGATCGTGCTCCGGCGCGCAGCGGCCATGGGCTCTCCGTGACGTCAAGGCGTCGCGGCGTTCCAACGCCGCGCGGCACGAAGTTACCGCGCGAACACGGCGCACGTTAGCCTGTGGCGTGTCCGATGCCATTGCCCGCTTTCAGGCCTGGCGGCGCTCGTTGCCGCGCCCGCCCCGCCTCCAGCCGTTCGAGATCACCGTCCGAGGGCTGCGCTTCGCGGTCTGGCGTACCCCCGAACATGACGGCATGCGCGGCAAGGTTCCATTGTGCTGCATCAATGGCGGCTTGCTGTTCGATCACAGGCTGCTCTGGCCGGCACTGAGTCCGCTCGCCGCCACGCGGCCACTCATCTTCTACGATCAGCGCGGACGCGGACGCACGCAGGCGCCGCCGGGACCGAGAGCGGCCCGCATCGAGCACGATGCCGGCGACGTGGTCGCCCTCCGCCAGGCGCTCGGCCTCGACCGCTGGGACCTGCTCGGCCACTCATGGGGCGGCGGCATCGCCATGCTCGCAGCCGACAGTGATGCAGCCGCAACCCGGCGGCTCGTCCTGCTCAACCCCGTCGGCACCCATGCCGACCCGTGGCTCCCATCGCTCACCGAGCGCGCACTCCCACGGTTGACCTCGGTGCAACAGTTCGAGCTTCGAGCCGCGCACGCGCGGACGCGGCCCGGCGCGCCCACCGCCGCCGATCCCGACGCCCTCTCCGACTACGCCCGCGCCATCTACCCGGCCTGGTTCGCCGACACCACGCTCGCCACGCTCTTCAATCCGCCACGCTCCACCTCGATCACCGGCGCTGCCGTTTCGGCGCGCCTGCGGGCCGAGGGCTACGACTGGCGCCCGCGGCTCGGCCACCGTATCGGGCCGGCACTCATCCTGCACGGAGTGGATGACCTGATCCCCGTCGAGGTCGCCCGCGAGACCGCGGCCGTGCTCGGACGGGACACGACGCGACTCCAGCTGGTCCCCGGCGCCGGACACAATCCGTTCTGGGAAGCGCCCTCGATCGTCTTTCCCGCGATCGACCGCTTCCTCGACGCCGAGGAGCCGCTCGAGCCCCCCGCTCCGACGCCCTGACCCGATGCGACTGCCTGCGCTCGATCGCGTCCTCCTCGCCACGCTCTCGGCCGTGGGCCTCATGGTCCTCGTGCAGCTCGGCCACGCGCCGACCGCCGGCCGTGGCGCCCCGATCGCCGCCGACTCGACCGAGCTCGCCGCCGACGCCGCCGTCCCCACGGCCGACGATGCGCGTCTCGTCGACTCGTTGCGCCGCGCCGAGGTCCGCCAGCGCCTCCACCACCGCGGCAGCGGCACCTACATCGACGACATGCTCGTCGGCGGCGACTCCGTGCTCCAGCGCTGGCCCGAGCGTCGCGCCACGCCGCTCCGCGTCTTCATCAGCGAGGCGCACCCGCGTGGCGAGGAGCGCATCCCGCACGACTACGTGCAGGCGGTGCGCGAGGCCTTCACGCGCTGGGAGGGCACCGAGCTCCCGCTGCGCTTCAGCTTCACCGGCGACTCGTCGACCGCCGACATCGTCATCGGCTGGACGCGCACCTTCGGCGATGCGCCGGTCCTCGGCCGCACCAAGGTCGTGCGCGACGCGCACTGCTGGATCCTGCGCAGCACGATCGTCCTCGCCCTCGAGCGCCGCGATCACCAGGGCGACCTCGACCCGCCCACGATGCGCGCCCTCGCGCTCCACGAGGCGGGCCACGCCATCGGCCTCGATCACACGCGCGACACGACGACCATCATGACCCCGCGCGTCCGCGCCCGCGAGCTGACGATGGCCGACATCGCCACCGCGCAGCTCCTCTACAGCGTCCCGCCGGGCTCCGTCGCCACCACCGCCCCGAAATCGGTCAGGCGGCGCTGGGAGTGACGAGCAGCGTTATCGCTGCGCACCAACGGCGTACGCGGTATCTTGGACGGCGAGCCTGACGAAAACAGCGGGTCAGGGCGTCACCAATCCGCGGATGCTGCATGCCGAACCGTAAGCCCAACCCTCAGATCGCGAACACGATCCGCTCACGGGGCATCTACAGCATCAGAGCCGCAGCAATGCTGCTGGGCGAGAACTCCGCGACGGTGCAGCGCTGGGCGTTCGGATACCGGCGGCGGGGCATCCCCTATCGAGCCGCCATCGAGACATCAGTTCCCGCGATCGACGGCACCCAGGTCCTCACGTTCCTTGAGCTTGTCGAGCTGCTCTTCATTCAAGGATTGCTCAAGGCAGGTTTGTCGTGGCCCAAGGTGCGAGAGGCGTCACGTACGGCTGCAGAGCTCCTATCGAATGAGCCACACCCGTTCGCGACGCGTCGGTGGTTTTTCGACGCTGCATCGCTCTATGTGGAATTGGGCGAGACGCACAACGACCGCATGCTCGTGGAAATCGGCAAGGGTAGCCAGATTGCCATGGAAGCCGTCCTGCGCCCCTATCTCCAGCAGATCGACTTTGGCATTGGCGGTGTCGCGGAGCGATGGTATCCGCAAGGCCGGGGTACACCTGTAGTAGTCGACCCCGCGCGAGCATTCGGCATGCCGGTGACAGAGACGAGCGGTGTACCCACCGAGGCCCTTGCCGCGCTGCACGCTGCTGGCGACTCCGTCGAGAAGATCGCCGCCTGGTTCCGCGTCTCCGAGTCTGAGGTCAAGGCCGCTGTGGGCTTCGAGCACCGGATGGCAAGGTCGAATTGACATTCCTGTTCGACAATAACCTGCCGCCAGCGCTTTCTGACGCGTTGCGGCTCCTCGACAAGGCAGTACTGCACGTGCGTGACGTCAAGGATCTTGGGGGCGCCGCACCCGATGACCTGATCCTCGACTACGCGGCGACGTGGGGGCACGTACTCGTCACGAGAGATCGCGCCATGCGACAGACGCCGCACTTTCGCGCGCTACTCGGCGCGAAGAAACTCGGAGTTGTATTTGTGAGTACCGGCGGCTCGCGCCAGCTCAATGCCTGGCAAATCGCCAAGCTGCTGGTGAAGGCATGGGACGAAATCGAGCGATACGCAGGAACCCAACGACGGGCGTTCATCTGCCTGGTACAACAGAATGGCCGTGTCACGCAAGGCTAGGTCGCTTGGGCGCACACGCCAAGCTGTCGATGGCGCTGCAGTTCGGCCACAAACCTGCGCGAGCGTATTGAGACGTAAGGAGCATCAATCCTAAACGGCTGTGGCCGCTCACCACTGCAGCGTCACCGCCCGCTTCGCCCCCTTCCGCATCACCACCAGCGCCATCGAGCGGCTGCCGCGTTCGGCGGTCGTCGCCATGCGCCGACGCACATCGCGCGGGGTCCGCACGTCGCGGTCATCGACGCGCACGATCACGTCCCCCGCGCGCAGCCCGGCATCGGCGGCCGGCGTGCCGGGCGCCACGCGCAGCACGAGCGCGCCCTCGTCGGTGCCGAGGATCTCCTCGAGGTCGTCGTCGATGGTGACCAGCACCGCCCCCGCCATCGAACCGTCGTAGGTCTCGCGCCACGACGTGGCACCGCCGACGATCGTCTGCGCCGCCGACGGCGCGCGCGCCGGTGCCGGCGGTCGCGGCGGCACCGGCGTCGCGGTGCCCACCGTCACGTTCACGCTGCACGCCTCGCCCCACGCGCAGGGATCGATGCGCGCGAACGGCGTCACGGCCACCCCCTGCACCGTCACCTTGCGTTCGGCGACGGTCACCTGCATGGTGCGCTCGCGCCCGTTGCGACGCACGCGCACCGGCAGCGTCTCGCCCGGCACGAGCAGCTCGGCGATCGCCACCTCCGCGTCCTCGATGCGTGTGCGGCCGAGCGCGACCAGCGTGTCGCCGGCCTCGATCCCCGCCTTGTCGGCCGGCCCGCCCGGCTCCACCGACTCGATCACCTGCGGGCCGCGGTACTGCGTGATCATGCGGCCGTCACGGGCGATCCACTCCTGCGCTCCCGAGAGCGTCACCCCCAGGCGCCCGCGCGGCTGTCCGTTCGTGACGCGGTAGGTGAGGCTCTGCTGCTGCGCCGCGAGCGCCCGCGCCATCGCCGTCATCTGCGCGGCCGCGCGCGAGTACTCGATCGCCATCGCGCGCTGCATCGAGACCGCGGCCGGTGACTCGGCATCGGCGAGCTCGGCCACCGCGCGCTCCATCTCGCGCTCGATCTGCTGCCCCACGACCTCGTCCATCTCGCGCTGGATCTCGCCGATGCGCTGCGCGGCCGCGGCGAGACGCGGCTCGAGCGTGCGCCGGATCGAATCGCGCGCAGTCGACGACACGGTCCGCGCGCGCGCCACCTCGCGATCGAGCTCGGCGAGCATCCGCGCCTGCTCGCCGTACTGCAGCTGGAGCTTGCGCTGCAGCGCGCCGAGCGTTCGCTCGAACTGCGCGCGCGCCCGCACGACGCTCGTCGAGTCGCGCGCACGCTCGCGCGCCACGGCGGCGCGCGAGTCGCGGAGTGCGGCCGAGTCGACGCCCGGACGCTGCTGCGCGAGCAGCCCGTGTGCCGCCGCCGGCGACGCGGCGAGGGCGAGCGCGAGCATCGGCAGCGCGAGCCGTGCGACCACGGCTGTGCGCACCACCCACACGGCACCGCATGCGGGGCGACCAGGACGACGGACGAAACCGATCGACATTCAGTACTCCAGGACCTGCTGGCTCGCCGGGAGCGCCGTCGCCAGCTTGCGCAGCAGCACCTCGCGCGCGGCGAGCGCGGAGAAGTAGTAGCGATTCATCACCGGATCGTCCGGCGACTCGTAGAGCACGCGCCGTCCCATCGCGACGGCGGCGTCGAGCACCTCGATCTGCCGGCGCAGGTCGCGCACCAGCTCCTGCGCCCCCACGATGCGCCGGCCGGCGCCGACGCTGCTGTCGTTCGCGGCCAGCCAGCTCACCGCCTGCTGGTGCGCATCCTCGAGCTGCTGCAGCGTGCGCACCGCCTGGTCGCGCGTGGTGAGACGGGTCGCGACCGGGATCGCGCCCCCCGCGATCGGGAGCGAGGCGCCGGTGCGCGTCGCGGCATCGATCCGTGGCGCATCGAGGCGCGACGCGATCGGCGTGTCGACCGAGGCCATCGCCGGACCGCCGGGCATCGTCGCCACCGACGTGGTACCCATACTCGTACCCATGCTCGCGTCGCCGCGCGCACCGCCGGCGGCGAGCGCGGGATCGGCCCCCGCGCCGCTCCCTGCCGCGCTCCAGCGCCCGCCCGCCACGCCGAGTGTCACGAGCAGCGCGGCGGCCGCGGCGAACCCCCAGCGCGGGACGCCGGGGCGGCGCGACCGGTCGGCGCGATGTCGTGCGTGCGCGAGGTCGATCACGCCGTCATCGCCGCGATGTGCCGGCGGCGACGCGGCTGCATGCCCACCCGGCGCCGCCGCGGCCACCACGCGCGGCGGGGCCAGCGGCGCCGTGACCAGCCCTTCGGCGCGCAACGCTCCCGCGAGCGCCCCCCACCCCGTGAGCGGCGCCCCGGGGTGCGTGCGCTCGTACGCGGCCATCGCCACCACGCGACGCATGGCGGCGACTTCGGCGCGCAGCGCGGGCGAGGCGTCGAGGAGCGCCTGCTCCTCGGCCGTGGGGGGCTCGTCGACGAGCGCCGCGAGCCGCTCAGGCGACAGGGAGGGCATGGCCGGCATCGGGCGAGAGGTCGAGGAGCGGGGCGAGGATCGTGCGCAGCTTCGCGCGCGCCTTGAAGAGCTGCGACTTGCTCCCGCCGGTGGTGATGCCGAGCTGCGCGGCGATCTCCTCGTGCGTGAAGCCTTCCACGTCGTGCAGCACGAAGACGGTGCGTGCCCCCGGCGGGAGCTTGTGCATCGCCTCCTCCAGCGACTGTCGCAGGAACGGCTGGTCCACGTCGTCCTCCACGCTCACGGTGTCCTCCTCCAGCTCCTCGGCTGCGCCGACCAGGCGTCGGGCGCGTCGCAGCGCGTTCAGGGTGCGGTTCACGGCGATGCGATGCGCCCAGGTGCTGAACTGCGCATCGCCGCGGAAGCCGGGGAGCGCGCGGAAGATCTGGATCCAGACCTCCTGCGCGATGTCCGCCGCCTCGTCCGCGTCGCGCACCAGCCGCCGCACCACCGCATCCACGCGCGGCGCGTGCTCCGCCCAGAGCGCCCGCATCGCCAGCTCGTCGCCGGCGATGGCGCGTGCGATCAGTTCGGCATCGGTGGCTGGTGACGTCACGACGGGGGTGCGGGGAAGGGGCCGGTGCCGACGCGACGCTGTCGCCGTCCGCACGAGGGACACGGCGGCGTGCGCGAGGGTTGCCTCGTGCCCGCCTCGCGCGTCCTTGCGCGGAGACACGTGCCGAGGTCGGGTGCACGCGGGCGTCGGGCACTTTTCCGACGGTCCGGCGCATGAGAAAGTGTCACCCGGCGCTTGACTCGGCCGTATCGACCGGGAAGCTTCGGCGGGTACCGGTCTGGAACACTTGTGACCGATACTCGTCTACATGTGGGAGCCGTGACCGACGAGCCAGTGGTCCGCTGCCCGACAGCGGCGCCGGGCAGTCCGGTCGCCGCGGATCGCTGGACCGTTCGCCCAAGAGGGTGTCGTGCTCGTCGAACTGGTCACGTCGTTCGTGCTCGCCTCACCGGCCCATGCGCTCGCCCCCGGGCGCATCGCCGTGCCGTCGCTCGTGGCCCCGGCCGACGCCGTGGCCCGCCTTGCCTCGTTCGGTGACGGCCTGCCGTCGCGCCGCGCCGCCGAGGTGGAGATGGACGAGCTGCGGCTGTCGACGATCACGCGCGTGGTCAACAGCGGCGTGAGCGCGGGCGGCTTCCCCGGCGCCGCGGTCGTCGTCGGGCGTCGCGGCGCCTCGGTCTACGAGCGCGGCTTCGGCCGCCTCGGGTGGGGCGAGGATTCGCCGTACGTCGATCCCAAGCGCAGCGTCTACGACCTCGCCTCGCTGACCAAGGTGGTCGCCACCACGTCGGCGATCATGATCCTCTACGACGAGGGGAAGCTCCGCCTCGACGACCACGTCTCGAAGTACGTCCCGGGCTTCAGCGGCGGCTGGAAGGACCTGGTCACGATCCAGGACCTTCTCGTGCACCGCTCGGGGCTCCCGGCCGGGCGCGACCTGTGGCGCTTCGCGTGGACGCCCGACGATGCGCGGCGCATGGTCATCGAGACGCCGCTCGTGGCCTATCCCGGCGAGCGCACGATCTACTCCGACCTGGGCGCCGACATGCTCGGCTTCGTGGCCGAGTCGATCACGGGGGAGAAGCTCGATCGCTTCATCGATCGGCGCGTCTTCCAGCCGCTCGGCATGACGGAGACGTGGTTCCGGGTGCCGTCGTCGGTGCGGGGGCGCACGGCGCCGACCGCCACGACCTCGATCCGCGGCTACTCGCTGCAGGGTGAGGTGCACGACGAGAACGCCTTCGCGCTCGGCCAGGTGGCCGGACACGCGGGGCTCTTCAGCACCGCCGCCGACCTGTCGGTCTTCGCGCAGATGATGCTCAACCGCGGTACCTACAACGGTGTGCGGATCGTGAGCGACACGACGGTGGCGCGCTTCACCGCGCGCACGGCGGGATCGCGCGCGCTCGGCTGGGACACCTGCGCGGGGCATGGCGGCTGCGGGCGCTACCTGTCGAGCGCCGCCTACGGCCACACGGGCTTCACCGGCACGTCGATGTGGATCGATCCGCAGCGCCAGCTCTTCGTGGTGCTGCTGAGCAACCGCGTCTACGCGTCGCGGGCACGCCGCCCGGAGCGGGTGATCAGCGACGTACGCGCCGACCTCGCCGACGCCGCCGCGTGGGCGGTGCGTGCACCGGGCCTCGAGGTCGCGACCGACTACGAGCCCGACTTCCGCGCCGACCAGGCATCGGGGTGGAACCCCGAGGTCGTGCGCGAGGTGGCGACCGTCCGCAGCCGCTCGGCCGGCTGCGTGAGCCGCGGCCGCGCCCTGGCCCGCAAGTCGGCCCGCGGCCGCAAGAGCGCCCGCGCCGTCTCGCGCTGCGGCGGCACGAGCAGCCGCGCCGTGAAGGCGTCGCGCGCCGGCAAGGGCGGCAAGGGGCGCGCCTCGTCGGCCGCCGTGAAGTCGCGCAGCGCCAAGGGGCGCGCCGGCAAGGCGAGCGCCCGCAAGGCGGTCTCGAGCAAGGCCGCCAAGGGCGGCCGGAAGGGCGCCGCGAAGAAGCGCCGCTGAGCGCGGAGGCCTCCAGCACGCACGCACCGCCGTCCGCTCATCGAGCGGGCGGCGGTTCTGCTTTCCTGACGCTGTCGGCGCTGCCAATCGGCCTGCCGAGGTCGCGAGTTCGATGCGATGAACAGCCGGGAACTGAAGGGAACGGCAGGGGAAGGCAGGGACGAGCAGAACCGACCTGTCGCCGTCGCGCTGCGTTGGTCCTGCGCTCGGTGCGTCCACCATGCTCCTTCAGTGCGTGCGGTTCCTGCCGTTCCCTGCCCTGTCCTGCCGTTCCCTTCAGTTCCTGGCTGTTGCCCGCACCGGAGATATCGGAACCGGCACGGAGTCCGACTAGTTTTGTCGGCATGAGTGATCCCGTGATGACCGACGCGCCGGTGGATGCGGTGCCGGGCGATGGCGGTGCGACGACGCCGAGCGAGGGGCCGAGCCTGGATCAGGTGCGGCTCGTGCTGCGACGCGTGAAGGACCCGGAGCTGAACCTGAACATCGTCGACCTCGGGCTGATCTACGACATCGCCGTCGAGGGGGCGGTCGTGCAGGTCGACATGTCGCTCACCTCGCCGGGGTGCCCGAGCGGCCCGGAGATCATGGGCGAGGCCGAGAAGCAGCTGCGCACCGTGGCGGGGGTCGAGGACGTGAAGATGAACCTCGTCTGGACGCCACCCTGGACGCCCGATCGCATCGAGCCGCGCGTCCGCACCTACCTCGGCTTCTGATGCCCCTGCGCCGCGGCGCGCACCGCCCGGTGTGCGCGATCGCGCTGGCCACGAGCGCCATTCTCGCGAGCTGCGGGGATGGCGCTCGTCGCAACGCAGACCCCGCCGACGCGGGCGCCGGTCGCGCAACGACGCGCGGTGTCGCGGCGACCACGGCCCCGGTCGCGGCGCGGCCGACCTGCCTCGGCACCGGACACTGGGAGCCGTGCACGATCGTCGATCGCCTCGAACGCGCGGGGCTCGTCCCGCTTGGCGGCGACTCGATCCGGCGGCCGTTCCTCGCCGTCGCCGGACAGACGTGGCGCCTGCATCGCGGCACGCTGCACGTCTTCCGCTATGCGGACAGCAGCGCGCGCGTGCGCGACCTGGCGACGCTCGACACGCTGCGCGCCACGCCACGCGGCGACACGACACGCAGCTGGGGCGACGGCCCGGTGACGCTGCTCGCGAGCGACAACCCGACAACCTGCTCGCGATCCTGGTGAGCGCCGACGGCCAGCTGGTGGAGCGCGTCTCGCTCGCGCTCACCGCCGGCCCCACACCGAACGCGGTGGTGCCTGGGCGGCCGTGATCGGAATGCGCGTGCACGCGCGTGCACGCGCGCGCATGCGCGACGCGCGCCCGATGCACGGGCACGACGCGCGTGCACATGCACAGGCACGCGGGCGCGCGCTCGCACGCCGACACACGGGCGGATACGCGCGCGGACACGCGCACTGACAGGCGCACGGACACGCACGCGCGCGACCCGAGCCCCCGGCGCGATTAGCTTGCACGCGCCCGCGCCCCCCTGCTCCGCGCACGCCACACCCGGCCTCCGCATGCGCCGCCTTCCCGTCGTCCTGCTGCTGCTCACCGCGTGTGCGACGTCGCGCACGCGCCCGATCCCGCCGGCACCTGCGACACCGGCGCCAACGCCCGCGCCGGCACCCGCACCGACACCGGCACCCGCACCCGCGCCACCGGCGAGCGCCCCCGCCCGCACGCTCCCCACGCCGCCGCCGCTCGTGCGCGAGTTCCGCGGCGTCTGGGTCGCGAGCGTCGACAACATCGACTGGCCATCACGCCGCGACCTCACGACGGCCGAGCAGC
>JALOPO010000428.1 GCA_025453855.1 Gemmatimonadaceae bacterium | reverse complement strand
GTCGACCTACGCACTCCTCGCCACCGGCCTCCTCGGCCTCGGTGTCGTCGCGCGTCGCCGTCGCCAGGCCTGATCCACCGGCGGTTCTCCGCAGGTCAGGAGTCCCAGCTCGACGGGCCGTCCCCCTTCGCGGGGGACGGCCCGTCGAGCGTTCGGCACCCGCGCTCCGGTGCTCACTCCCGGGACTGTCCGTAGGTACAGGTCCACAGGAGGCGTTGGAGCCATGCAACAGCAGCCGCGTGCCGGCCCGTCCGAACGCCCCGGCCGGAGTGGACGTGCCCGCCGGTCATGCAGTACAAGCGTATGCGAGACAATCGGTTGCGATGAGGCGCCGGTCGTCGTGACCGGCGCCGATGGATACGGTCGCGTCTGGCACTCGCGTTGCCCTCCGGAGCCATGACCCTCCCCACCGTTCGTCCTTCGCAAGGAGTGCGCCGACGCCCAGCTCCCCACCTGGCAGGCCGTCGGCACGCCCAGCAACGCCAACACCGGCGCCTACTGGAACAACGCCTCCGACGACAACGTCGGGAGCGCGGTCTGCAATGTGGGCGCGGTGCTCACGAACACGCCGGCGCTCACCGCGGCCAACTGCTCCAACGAGGCGCCCCCCACGCTCCTTCCGCTCACCCCCGCGCCACTCACCACCGGGAGCTTCTTCCTCGGAAGCGCCGGCGGCGGCGCCCCCGTGCCCGGCACCGGGCGCGGCTTCGGCTTCGCCGCGGGGAGCTATCGCTTCGACCTGATCGGCCGCATCGCGGGGCTGCAGGGGTCGCGCTGGGGGATCATCTCGGACGACCTGTCGACCTTCAGCTTCACCGGCGCGCAGCTCAACGGCACCACGCGCACGCTCTCGCGCAACTTCATCCTCTGGATCGAGACCGTCATCCCCGACAATCCGGGACTCGAGCGGCTGACCTCGACCAAGGAGCGCCTGGACGCGAGCGGCGCCTTCATCGGCCAGTCGGGCAACCAGCAGCATTCCGTCTTTTCGAACAGCAACACGGCGGTGCTCACGGCGTTCACGCTCGCCGGCGTGCAGGGCGACCTCGGTGCGCTGATCAACCCCACGGCCGCGTACGAGACGTTCTTCATCGGCATGGAGGACAACGCGAACGGCGGCCGCGGCTTCGGCGCCGCCAACGCGAACTTCCGCGTCTCGGATCGCGACTACAACGACATCATCATCCGCATGCAGGCCGTGCCGGAGCCGAGCACCTACGCGCTCATGGCCACGGGGCTCGTCGGCCTGGCGGCCGCGGCGCGCCGCCGCCGCCGCGCGTAAGGCCATAGCACGAGCCCGGCGCCGCGCGCGCCGGGCCTGCGATCACGGGCCGCTTCCCGAGCCGGGAGGCGGCCCGTGATGCTTCGTGCGAGTCGCCTCTCGGCAACGGCCACCGGGGCGACTTCGTACCCGTGCAGCCTGTTTCCCCGACCCGAACCCGTCTTCCGCATGTCCCTCGTCCGTGGCCGTCACCTGGTGGCCGTCCTCCTGGCGCTGCCGGCGCTCGCGCGCGCGCAGAACCCCGCGACCGGCGCGCCGCTCGCCACCTCCGCCCTGGCCAAGCCCATCCCGCAGGCCGAGTGGCCCGAGTGGGTGCGGCGCACCCCGGTCACCAATCCGATGCTGCAGAAGATCGTGGCCGAGGGGATGGAGCGCTCGCAGGCGGCGACGCTCGCGCAGGCGCTCATGGACTCGGTGGGGCCGCGCCTGACCGCCTCGCCCGGCTTCCAGAGCGCCGCCGAGTGGCTCCGCGGTCGCTACACCGCGTGGGGGATCGCCACGCGCACGGAGCAGTACGGCACCTTCAACGGCTGGCGTCGTGGCGTGTCGCACATCGACCTCGTGGCGCCGCGCGTGCGGTCGCTCGAGGGGATGACGCTCGCATGGAGCCCCGGCACCGGCGGTCGGCCGCTGGAAGGCGACGCCATCGTGATGCCGCTCCTCGACAACGCCGAGGCCTACGCGGCGTGGGCCGCGCAGGCGAAGGGGAAGTGGGTGCTCGCCAGCGCGCCGCAGCTCAGCTGCCGCAGCCCCGGGCAGCTGCAGGAGTTCGGCACGCCGGCTTATCTCGAGTCGCTGCGCGTCCGCCAGGACTCGCTGCGCACCGCGTGGAACGAGCGCAACGTCCGCACGCAGGGCGTCGCCTACCAGGAGCTGCTCGCGGCCGCCGGCGCCAACGGCGTGATCACCATGCAGTTCTCGAACTATCCGGGGATCAACAAGGTCTTCGGCACGCCGCGCCAGAAGGTCGTCTCGCTCGAACTCTCGTGCGAGGACTACGGCCTCGTCTTCCGCATGGCCGAGCGCAACCAGGGGCCGCGGCTCCGCGTCACCGCCGACGCCGAGTTCCTTGGCGAGCAACCGGCGAGCAACACCTTCGGCGAGATGAAGGGGAAGGGGAAGACGGCCGGCGAGTACGTGATGCTCTCCGCGCACATGGACTCGTGGACGGCGGCCAGCGGCGCGACCGACAACGGCACCGGCACGATCGTGATGCTCGAGGCGATGCGCATCCTCAAGGCGGTGGGCTACCAGCCGAAGCGCACCATTCTCGCCGGCCACTGGGGCGGCGAGGAGCAGGGGCTGAACGGCTCGCGCGCCTTCGTGAAGGACAATCCGCAGGTCGCGGCGAAGCTGCAGGCGCTCTTCAACCAGGACAACGGCACGGGGCGCGTCGTCGGGATGAACGCGAGCGGCTTCACGGGGGCCGACACGGTGCTGCGGCGCTGGTTCGCGGAGCTGCCGAGCGACTTCACGCAGTGGATCCGCTACGGTGGCGTGGGCTCGCCCGGTTCGGGCGGCACCGACCACGTGGCGTTCACCTGTGCCGAGGCGCCGGCGTTCAACCTCAACGCGCTGTCGTGGGACTATGGCTTCACGACGTGGCACACCAACCGCGACACGTACGACAAGGTCGTCACCGACGACCTGCGCCACAACGCGACGCTGGTGGCGATGCTCGTCTACCTCGCGAGCGAGGAGCCGCAGACGATGCCGCGCACGCACGTGGCGCAGATGACGCTCCCGAACGGGCAGTCGCAGCCCTGGCCGACGTGCAGCGACGGACTGCGCAACTCGAGCGGCTACCGTCGCTGAGCGAGCCGTGCGCCCTGGGGGGCGG
>JALOPO010000427.1 GCA_025453855.1 Gemmatimonadaceae bacterium | reverse complement strand
GGCTGCTCTACCTCGGACAGCCCGCGCTGGCGATCGGCGATCCGACCCCGGCCAACATCGCGGTGGCGGTGCTCAGCGGCCTCCTTCCGGTGGCCTCGATGCTCGCGCTGTCGCGATACGCAAAACGCGCGACGTGGCGGCGCGCGGATGCCTGCGACGTGGCGGCGCTGGTCGGGATGCTCCAGTGGAGCGTCACGCTTGCCGCAGCGGGGCTGCTGCCGCTGACGCTGTGGCGGTGAGGTCGCGTGAAGGGCACCACGTGGAGGTGAGGCGCAGACCGGCGTTCGTCTGGAGCGGCGAAAGCACGATGGCGGGATCGACCGGGTCGGCGCGATCGGCGCAGGCGACGACGGTCGCGGCGAGGAATGCGAGCAACACGAGCGACGGAGCTTGAAACGGTGGCCCATGACGTGACGCCGCCCGTCCTGCCCCGACCTCCCTCGACGCACAGCACGCCGCCTTCGTCGGCAACCGCTTCCTCGCCATGCCGATCGCGGGAGCGATCGCGTGGACGGCGATCGGCATCGCCGGCGCGCTCCTCCCGCTGCGTGGTGCGGTGCTGGCCGTCTTCATCGGCACCGGGGCGATCTTCTACCTCGGCATCCTCGTCGGGAAGCTCACCGGCGAGGAGCTGCTCGGGCGCGGCCGCCCCGCCAACCTCTTCGATCGCATCTTCTTCCACGCCGTCGCCGCGTCGCTCTGCAGCTACGGGATCGCGATCCCCTTCCTGCAGGCCGACCCGACCTCGCTCCCGCTCTCGGTGGGGATCCTGACGGGGACGATGTGGCTCCCCTTCGCGGCGCTCGCCGGCCACTGGATCGGCATTGCGCACGCGGCCGCACGCACGGCAGGCACGCTTCACGGCGATCCCCGCGGTGATCGTCGCGGTCTACCTGGTCACGATCGTGGTGCTCGCGCGGCGCGCGCGGGGGCTGGCCGCCGTGACGCCGGCGCGCTGAGCGCTGCGGTCCGCGATGTCACACGCTCGCGCGCTCGCACTCTGCATCGCGCTGCTCGTCGTCGCGGCGCCCGTCCCGGCGCAGACCAGATCCCGTGCGTGGCGGGCAGCTGACTGCGCCGACGCAGCGAACGCGCGCCTGCGTCGGCGCGCCATCGACTCGCTCTTCGTCGCCCTCGCCGCCGACGCCGCACGCGATCTTCGCGGCGTGGTCGTCGTGCGCTGCGGCACGCGCGTGGCCGAGCGGTACTTCAATGGCGCCGATGCGGCGACGCTGCACGACGTGCGCTCGGCCACCAAGAGCATCACCGCCCTCCTCGTCGGCATCGCGATCGAGCGCGGGCTCCTGCCGGGGACCGAGGCATCGATCGCCGACCTGCTCCCGCCGGGCGTCCCGCCCGCACAGCGCGCGATCCGCCTCGCCGACCTCCTCACGATGCGCTCCGGCCTCGACGCCGACGACGAGGATCCGGCCGCGCCGGGCAACGAGGATCGACTCGACGCGAGCGCCGACTGGCTCGCCTTCGCCGCGGCCTGCCCAGTCCGGCGCCCGCCCGGCGATCGGTACCTGTACAACTCGCTCAACGCCTTCCTCGTCGGCGCGGCGGTGGAGCGTGCGACCGGCCTGCCGTTGCGCACCTTCGCCGATCGGGTGCTCTTCCGCCCACTCGGCATCACGCGCCACGCTTGGCGACGCGGCCCGCGCGGCGAAGGGGTGGGGCAGGGGAACCTGTCGCTCACCACGCGCGACCTGGCGGCGATCGGCGAGCTGCTGCGCGCCGGCGGCGTGGCGCGCGGGCGCCAGGTGGTCCCGCGCGCCTGGGTGGACAGCGTCTGGGCCGCGCGCGTCGCGATCGGCGACGTCGACCGGTACGCGGACAGCTATGGATACCTGTGGTACGCGAAGCGCCACGACGTGCGCGGGCGCCCGACGACGGTGCACTTCGCGTCGGGGAACGGCGGGAACAAGATCTACGTCGTTCCTTCGGCGGGGCTCGTGGTCGCGATCACCTCGGCCGCGTACGGGCGTGGCTACGGGCAGCGGCGGTCGGAGGGGATCCTGCTTTCGGTGTTGGGCGCGGTGCGGTGAGGCGGAGGCGCAGCGGGTGCCGGGTGACGAGCACCTGCACGCAGGCCACGGCGCGTCGGCGTGCCGTCTCCCCGAAGTGGCGCCGTCCTCCGCACGGCCGTCGGGGCCCGATCGGCTAGACATGTTGGTGCGCCGTTGCCGCTCGCGCACTCCCGTGCGACGCAGCAGGGCGGCCTGGCGCGGCGGACGACGGTATGCACTCGCGGCGACGCGAGCGGCCGGACCGATCGTCGGATCGGCGGCGCACGCGTCCGGTCGACGCCGCATCTGGCGCCATCGCGCGGGCGCGTCGCGGCCGGTTCAGGGAAGTGACGCAGCGCATGCGACGCGCCGCGTGTGCGCTACGCACGTGCGCCACGCATGTGCGCCACGCATGGTTGTGTCGCCGAGCCTCGCTCGACAACGTAATCCGAACCTCACCCCCATTGGAGCCACGCGATGCCCATCGTCACGCGCGAGTTCACGCAGTACCTCGTGTACTGCCTGTCCGGCGGCTCGGCCTCCGTCGGCATGCCGCAGGATGCGCAGATCGACTGCCTTGATGCGGCGGGCCGGCGCGCCGGTGCGCTCTACTTCCACGCAGGCGAGCGGCTCCCGCAGAACGACGACGGCGTCAACGGCATCTACCTCTACCTCCGGATGGCGCGGTTCGCGGACATGCTGACGCTGCTCCAGACCGAGAAGCCGCTGTACCTCAACCTGCACAGCGACACGAAGGTCGGCTACCTGAGCACCGGCAACGAGCCGATCGGCGAGCGCGAGTAGCCGTCGCGCGATCGGCGATGCTGGCGTGTCATCCACGACAACGACCATGACCCATTACCTGATCTCGTTTCCAAGTGCGGCGATGCGGCACGTGCGCGACGAGGAGTTGCCGTCGGTGAGCGAGGCCGCGCATGCCGTCGTCCGCGCGGCGAAGGCCGCCGGCGTCTACGTCTTCGGGGGCGGGATCGACGAGCGCATCGCGCCGGTCCTGATCACGGCCGACGGCGAGCAGGTGAAGGAGAGCGCCGCGGAGCCACGCCGGCTCGACGGGGGCTTCTGTGTCCTGCGCGTCGCGACGCGCGCCGAGGCCGAGGCGTGGGCGGCGCGGCTCGCGGCTGCGTGCCGGTGCCCGCAGGAGCTCAGGGCGTTCATGTTCGACCCCGAGTCGTGAGCGATGCGCGTCCCGGGGCGGACATGACGTGACGGACGGGAGGCGGGCCCGCGTGCGTGGTCGTCGGCGCGCAGGGTGCGCCGTGCACGCCACGCACGAGTTCGCAGATCCGGCGCGAGCCGGTGCGTCGTAGAGCCGTCGCACGTTCACGGCCATTGCGGCGCGGCGGGTCGTGCCGGCTCCCGGAAGGCGAGGCGGCAGGCGAGTCGGCGTGCGCGCGGCGGCCACGCACGCGACCTCCCGCTGGAGCACCCCGTCGATGCACCGGAGCACCCCGTCGATGCACCGTCGTCTCCGCACCATCCTCCCCGTGCTCGCCCTGCTGCTGGCGAGCGCCACACACGCTGCCCAGGCGCAGTTCACCGCCTTCGGGCTCACGACGAACGCGCAGGGACGGCAGCAGCTGGTGCGCTTCCGCACCGACGTGCCAGGCAGCGTCGCCACCGTCGGCCCGACCGGTGTCATGCTGACCGGCATCGACTTCCGGCCGCTCACGAACGAGCTGTACGGCTACGACAATGACCGGCTCTTCATCCTCGACCTGAGCACGGGTGCGGCGCGGGTCGCCTTCGACGTGGCGAACACCACCGGCAGCATCGGCTTCGACTTCAACCCGACGGTCGATCGCATCCGCGTCATCGGCGCAAACGGCTCGAACTTCCGCCTCAATCCGCTC